>NZ_JBALMU010000128.1:0-13861 GCF_036962285.1 Bacillus sp. JJ634 | reverse complement strand
GTTTTCAAAGAGCAATTTAGTATCACTTATTTCTCAAGCGACTTTTACATCTTACCACATCAACCTCTTACTCGTCAATATGTTTTTTTATTTTTGATTCCCACCTCGAAACGTGATGTTTCTCAGCGACGTTTATTAATATATCACGCTCTTTGTTTACCGTCAATATCAAACATAATTTTTTCGAAAAAAATTATGTTTGATAATATCTATGAAAAACTCCCTGCCCTTTTGTTTCTACTTTAATGGATTGTATAACATGCTTTTCTATTAAGTATTCAACTAACACACTTAAGTCTACTGTGTAGTGTATAAGCTCCGGATGATTCATTAGTTCAGCAATCGTCCACGGCTCTTCTTTCGTTTCCATGATTTCAAGCAAGTGCTGTGAACCAATACTTATTCGAGAATGAATTAAAAATTCACTAGCTAAAAATAAAAGCTCTAATCTTTTTTGTAATGTTTCTTCACTGCTGACTAATTCTTTATACAATTTATAAATTTCTGGTTCAATAAGTTTTACTTGATTCCATACTGTTGCTTCTGGATAAAATCCTTGTTCAATGACTTCTAAACGTGCTAAGTGATGAAGGGAATGAACAATATGATTAAACGCGTCTAGAAAATGCCCATTCTCAAACAATGCTCTACCATCTGTATAGCGACGGATTAACTTCGCAAATTCCAAACCTTTTTTTAATTTCCGACCATAAAACGGAAACTCTCGAATTTCCGTTTTAAGTTGTTTTAAGTATTCATTACGATCAAACAATATCTTACCTTCTTGAATCCAATTCACAACTTTTCGATTCGTGCCTAAAAGAAGCCACTTTTTTAATTGCTCTTCCTGAACAATGTGCAAGGCAGCTTTTTTCTCTTTATACATATAGTGTTTAACAAATACTGCATCTTCTGCTTCATTTACAATTACAAATAGGATGTAATCGAATGTATCTGTAATCAAACTAGCGTCTTCACTTTTTTCAATTAATAAAATTCCAAGAGTAGATTGCAAACTAGCACGTTCTTGATAAATAGGGCGAAGGATATCCTCCATCTTCTCTTCCTCCAAAAGCTTTATTTAGGCACTGTTATTAAAATTAAACGTGATTTTAGCTCACTTTGCACAAAGTGAGCCGCGTCCGAAAAACTCAATTATAACAAAGCCATTTTTAAAATTTCTACAAAACTCTTCATAATCCTGCTAAATCCTAATATAGATATGATTTCTTTCTTGACACCAAAAATATTTTTCATTTTTTTCCACAAACCATCTGTGATATAGTTGTTTCAGGAGGGACTATCATGGCTAAATATTCTAGTAAAATCAATAAAATCAGAACATTTGCATTAAGTTTGATTTTCATCGGTTTTCTTGTTATGTACCTCGGTATTATCTTCAAATCACATCCGATTGTGATGACAATCTTTATGCTTCTCGGTCTTTTATGCATTATGGCAAGTACAGGTGTGTATCTTTGGATTGGAATGTTATCTACTAAAACAGTTCAAGTTCTTTGTCCAAGCTGCCAGAAGCCTACCAAAATTTTAGGACGAGTGGACATATGTATGCACTGTAATGAAGCACTCACACTAGACAAAAGCTTGGAAGGCAAGACATTCAACAAAAAATATAATCAAAGGCAGCTATAAAAGAAAAAAGTTCCAACCAAAAAGGTGGAACTTTTTTAATGTGCTTCTTTTTTCGAACAATCTGGACATTGTCCGTAAATTTCCATCCGGTGTTCATTCACTTTAAATCCTGTAACCTGAGCAGCAAAATGTTCAACTTCATCCAATGCAGGATAATCAAAGTCCACAATCTTTCCGCAGCTTTGGCAAATAACATGATAATGATTCGTTGTCACAAAATCAAATCTTGCAGAAGAATCACCATAGGTTAGTTCTTTCACCAATCCAACTTCGCGAAATACTCTAAGATTGTTATAAACAGTAGCTACACTCATGTTCGGGAATTTCCCTTCCAACGCTTTGTAAATATCATCTGCTGTTGGATGAGACATGGAGTTTATTAAATATTCCAGTATCGCATGTCTTTGAGGAGTTATTCTAACACCGGTATCTTTCAAGGAATCTAAAGCTTCTTTTAATTGAATTTCAGACACCGCCATACACCTCTTTTTCTAATTAAGTATAAATTATTAAATTATAATATTTATAAATAGTGTACCTGTTATCGACTTATTTTGTCAATATTTCTACTACTAAATATAGTCCATTATACGTGGATTCATCGTTTTTTATTAGTTTTTTATACAAAGCTTTTTAATATCCTCTGTTTATATCAATGACATTGATATATTTTTTACCATTTGATACATACTCTTGTAAATTTTTCCCAAATATCACGAAACAGCGCGGCAGATATTGATCACTTTGACTTGATACATGGGGAGTTACTGTAACATTTTTCATATTCCAATAAGGATGATTCCGCGGAAGCGGCTCAGATTCAAACACATCCAAAATAGCATGTGTAATTTCCTGTTTCTCTAACGCTTGGAGTAAAACGGATTCTTTAACGAGATCCCCCCGACCGATATTGATAAACACAGCACTGCTCTTCATTGCCTGAAAATGTTTCTCCGTTAAGATATACCGTGTTGCTTTCGTGCTCGGTAACACTGAAACGATGTAATCAGCTTGAGGTAAAACAGCTAGTAATTCTTCCAGTTTATAAAGAGTATCAATATGCTCAACACCCTGACCGCTGCGATTAATACCTAGTGTTGTCATTCCAAATGCTTTAGCTAATCGAGCAATCTCTCCGCCAATCGCCCCTGTACCAAGAATAAGCATTGATTTACCATGTAATTCTCCCATTACGATACTGCGCTGCCAATTTTCATCACGCTCTTGCTGAATTAATTGTTTTAGTCTTTTTTCATATTGCAGCATCATTCCAAATGTATACTCAGCCATAGGAATTTTATGAATGCCTCTAGCATTAGTAACAAGAATTCCACGCTCTTCAATTGACTTAAAAGGCATTTTCTCCAAACCTGCGCTCATCACCATAATCCATTTAAGCTTCTTTGCTTTTTCAATATGCTCGTCGGTTAAGTCCTCTCCATATGTAATCAGCACTTCCGCTTCAGCCAAGCTTTTGTCGTTCCATACCTCTTCATATTTGAATGTTACATTAGGAAACGCTTGCTCAATATGCTGTTGAATTTCTTCTGATGGTGTAATGGTTGAAACAATAAGCATCTTACTCTTCTCCTTTCGCTCTTCTTATTCATTTATAGCCTTTTATCATTATTTATTAGGCGAGAATACTCCCACCTCAAGGAATGTGAAGGGCGAAACCCAATGAGTAGGTCGGAGATGAATCGCCTTTTTGCGTAGCAAAACACCTGTTCCCACGGTATAATATTCCTGTACGGTGGTTCTTTGAAAACTGAAGATAGGAGGTTCTAGCAGGAAAAACGTCTACTAGGTAAAATCTTCAACGTTCTAATCGCCTCCACGCATACCGAAGTTGCTAATCCTTAGCTAAAAGTGGGGTGCGTGGCGAGTCAACGTACAAGAATATTAAAAGCTTTCACCGTAGGGACTACGGGTAGAGCCTGCTAAAAAAACTGGTGTTCACAGGAATCCCCTACTTCAAATTTTCGTTAGAAAATTAAGTAGTGGGTAGTTCAAACAACGAAAAAACACGGGAACCTAAGTCCCGCGCAACTAGTTTGTGAGGAGGTATTCCCTTACTACAAGCATATTCATCTACGCTTGTTTTGAATTGGACAAAAGCCTTTCCAACTGAAAATAGGCATACTTTCTCCGACTATTCACCTAAACTTTGAACATATTCAAGAGCTTCTTCTACATGCCCTTTTACTTTTACTTTCCGCCATTCTTTCACAAGTACCCCTTCTTTATCAATTAAGAAAGTAGAACGTTCAATTCCCATATATTCTTTACCGAAGTTTTTCTTTAGCTTCCATACTTCATAAAGCTCTGCTACCTCATGCTGGTCATCTGCTAATAAAATAAATGGGAGACCGTGTTTTTCGATAAATTTCACATGTCTTTCAACCGGATCCGGACTTACTCCAATAATCACGGCATTTAATTGTTCAAACTGCTCATGCTGGTCGCGAAAATCACACGCCTCTGTTGTACAGCCAGGTGTCATATCTTTCGGATAAAAATATAACACAACATGCTTACCTTTAAAATCTGCTAACGAAACCATTTCTCCACGATGATCACGAACGTGAAAATCAGGGGCTTTCTCACCAATACGAACTGTCATGATATGTACCTCCATCTTTTTTTCTCATCGTAATCGTACTCAAATATAATAAGAAAGACAACTTTCATTTATCCTTTCTATCAAAATGTTCCATCTCAATCACCGTCCGAATGACAAAAGCAGCTGGCAACGTATATCCGATAAATGCTTGAATCGTTGCAATAATCCGCCCTACCCCAATGGGACTAATATCTCCATAACCAACTGAAAACATCGTCATCGCACTAAAGTAAAAAGCTGTTTTTAATTGCTCTGAAAAATTCCCATCTAATCGATTGCCCAAATCTAATATAACTGCATAATTTTGCAGCTCAAATAATAAATAAATGAGTGCAAAACCAACTAAAATTGTCGTATATAAATTACCAAGCCATAGTAAGTTTTCCACTGAAAATCGCTTTTGTTCTGAATCCGCTAAAAAAAGTGTTCGAATACTCATCGTCATACAAAAAACGACGCCAACGACCAATACATAAAACATCATAAAAAACGCCTCATTTCAAAAGCAACTCATACCCTATCTTTACTCTTTGTCCTAGCGATATATGACCTTTATGGAGTGAACTTCATCCTGAAGGCTCCTTTATTCATCCTAACGTCAAAACTCCCTCCAACATCAGTTGAAGGGAGTTGCTTAATTTCCTGCTCCACGATATTTTTTTATGCCTTGATTCCAAATCATCACAGACACCGTAAAAAAGACAAGCCCGACAACCGGTGTTAAAAACGAGAAAATGTACCACTCTTCCTTACCGAGGAAGTATGAAGCAGGATATACGCCAACAAAAGCAAATGGCAGTACCCACGTAAGCATAAAACGAATCACTTTATTATAAATATCCACTGGATAACGACCATAGTTGCCGATATTATACATCATCGGCATAATCGATGTTTTAGAATCCGACCAAAAGCCAACACTTGCGATAACGATAAACACGGATGCATAAGCAAGTGCCCCGCCTATTGCAAATAGCACAAATAAAATCGGATCATACCAAGCAAGCTCAAGCCCTAAATTGGCTCCTGCATAAAAAATGATAATAAAGCCCGTCACTAACCCAAACAACGATTCTAGCTCCATTCTCTCAATCACAACTTGAAATAAACTATGAATCGGCCGCGTCAAAATACGGTCCATTTCCCCCTTTACAATATATCGATCATTGAAATCCCATATATTAAAAAAGGCTGAAAATAACGCATATGGAATAAGGAAAAAGCCGTAAATAAAAATAATTTCATCCCTGTTCCATCCATTCAAAAACTGCGTGTGGCCAAAAACGACGAGAATAAACACTAAATTCACCGTCTGATTAAATAAATCAGATAAAATTTCAACAATGAAATCTGAGCGGTATTCCAGTCTCGTCTTCATATATTGACTAACATATTGAAAAAAGATTCCTATATAAAACATTTCCTCAACCTCCTTGAATAATGAGCTGTTTTTTAGCTACTATCCATAAAAGTTGAATCGGGATAAGCAGAATGATTACCCAAATACATTGCTGGCCTAACGCCATCAAAAGCTCACTATGACTAAAGCCGTTTGTAAAAATCATACTCGGTATATAACTAATCCCTTGAAATGGTAAGTACTGCATTACATCTTGCGCCCACAATGGGAAAAAGCTAATCGGTAAAAGTAATCCTGAAAATAAATCCACTATTACTCTCTTAGCACGAATTAAACCGGTATTGTTATAGAAGAAAAAGGCCATAATTCCTGTTAATAAATTAATTTGAGTATTAATAATAAAACTGAATAGCAGCGAAATGGCGAAGTACCCCCAAGTTGCTCCATTATACGGAATATGTACTTGGAAAAGAAGCGTGACGAGAACCATTCCTGGTATCGAAAAAAAGAAAAAGCGGAAAATTCCCTCTCCTAATCCAGCCATCGTCTTCATTCCTAAATAATGATACGGTCGAAGCAGCTCAATTGCGACCTTGCCATCCTTAATCTCCATGGCAATTTCTCGGTCAATATTATTAAAATAAAACGCTCGCGCCATCCAAGCAATCGCAACATATGAAGTCATCTGCTCAATCGTTAATCCTTCAATGGATCCTTTATCTCCATAAATGGCACTCCATAAAAAATAATACGCTCCAATATTAATCGTATAAATTACTATTCCTGTGTAGTAATTCAATCGGTACGCCAACATCATTAAGAAGCGCATCCGAATCATCTCGATGTATTTACTCACACTCTCTCCCCTTTCATCTGTTCTGTTCACTTTAGCAAAGGTCAGACAGTGCCTGTTTCATATATATTTCGCACAATTTCCTCAATAGATGTTTCATGAATTTTAACATCCTTAATAGGAAAAGAAGTAACGACGGTCGAAATGAGCTGTGAAATGTGATCGCCCTCATCTTTAATAACAGCTAAATACATATGATTTTTTTCATCATACTCCCATATAACCGGAAACGATAAAGGCAATGCTTCCAACTCTGCTTGTTGGACAGGCTTTACAAACTGAAAATGGACTTCCTTATCTTCCCCCCAGTTCTCTTTTAAGCTTTGCAATTCCCCGTCATAAATAATTTCCCCGCTATCAAGCATGACAACTCGTTCACAAAGCGCCTCAATATCCCCTAGATCATGAGTCGTTAATAAGATGGTCGTATTGTATTTTTCATTAATTTCTTTTAAAAATTCGCGAATTTTTAATTTAACAAGTACATCTAAACCAATCGTTGGCTCATCTAAAAATAAAAGGGGCGGGTTATGAATTAAAGCAGCAGCTAACTCACAGCGCATACGCTGTCCAAGCGAAAGCTTCCGAACCGGTTTATCAAGCAACGGCTCAATATCGAGCGTTTTAATTACATGATTCATATGTTCGTTATATTGCTCATCTGATACTTTATATACTTTCTTCAACAATCGAAACGATTCTTGTACAGCAATATCCCACCAAAGCTGTGAGCGTTGTCCAAACACCACGCCAATCGTCCGAGTAAATTTTTCGCGCTCCCGATGCGGATTCATACCATTGACTACAATTTCTCCTGAGGTCGGAGTTAAGATGCCTGTTAACATTTTAATTGTTGTCGATTTACCCGCTCCATTTTCTCCGATATAAGCGACCATTTCTCCTTGTTTCACTGTAAATGAAATATCATTGACCGCAGGCACAATTTTATAATTTCTTGTTAATAAGTCACGAAAAGCTCCTTTCAACCCAGATCGGCTTGAATACGATTTAAACTCTTTCCGCAACCCCTTCACTTCAATTGCATTACTCATTCCGTAGTCCTCCAATAAAATTCCTGTCTAATCACTTAGTTTATCCAATGACGTTTCTATAAACAATAGAAACGCTTAAATTGTTGCACACAATATCCCAGGCTTCATGTTTTTCAAAGCAAAAAGTGCTATGATGGTGTATGAATATTTGTAAGTTTATTTAGGAGGCTTTTCATAATGAAATTCACTAATTCTGAGCGTTTACATAAAGAGGCTCTCGAACATATCGTCGGTGGTGTAAACAGCCCTTCCCGTTCATATAAAGCAGTCGGCGGCGGTTCACCTGTAGTCATGGAACGTGGACAAGGCGCTTATTTTTGGGATGTCGACGGAAATAAATACATCGATTATTTAGCAGCTTACGGTCCAATCATTACGGGGCATGCTCATCCTCATATTACAAAAGCCATTACACATGCAGCAGAAACAGGTGTCTTGTATGGAACACCAACAAAACATGAAATTAAATTTGCGAAAATGCTCAAAGAAGCCATGCCAAATCTAGAAAAAGTTCGTTTTACAAACTCGGGAACAGAAGCCGTTATGACAACTATTCGTGTTGCTCGTGCTTATACAGGCCGCGATAAAATTATTAAGTTCGCTGGCTGCTATCACGGACATTTCGATCTTGTACTCGTTGCAGCTGGGTCCGGCCCTTCCACGCTCGGTACGCCTGACTCTGCTGGTGTAACAAATAACAGTGCTCAAGAAGTCATTACCGTCCCATTTAATGATATTGAACCATTTAAAGCAGCTCTGCAAAAATGGGGTCCTGAAGTAGCTGGCGTACTCGTTGAACCGATTGTCGGCAACTTTGGAATTGTGGAACCTAACAAAGGGTTTCTTGAAGAAGTGATTCAGTTATCACATGAAGCTGGTGCTGTCGTTATTTTTGATGAAGTCATTACCGCATTTCGTTTTATGTACGGAGGCGCTCAAGATTTACTAGGAGTTCAACCAGATTTAACGGCCCTTGGAAAAATTATTGGCGGCGGACTGCCTATCGGTGCATACGGTGGAAAAAAAGAAATTATGGACACAGTTGCTCCACTCGGCCCAGCTTATCAAGCTGGAACAATGGCAGGAAATCCAGCTTCCATGTTATCGGGCATCGCTTGTTTAGAAGTCTTGCAGGAAGAAGGTCTTTATGAAGAACTTGATCGTTTAGGAAAAATATTAGAAGATGGTATTTTACAATTAGCAGAGCAATATCATGTTCCAATTACGATTAACCGTCTTAAAGGCGCCTTAACGATTTATTTCACAACTGAAAAAGTTGAAAATTACGAGCAAGCAGAAAACACGGACGGAGAAATGTTCGGTAAATTTTTCAAATTGATGCTCCAACAAGGAATCAATCTAGCTCCATCTAAATACGAAGCTTGGTTCTTAACAACCGCTCATAAAGAAGAAGATATTACGTATACATTAAAAGCTGTGGAGCACGCTTTCAAACATTTAATGACTAAGTAACGAAGAAAAACTCCTCGAAAACAGCATGCATGTTTTCGAGGAGTTTTTTTGCTCTTCTCCGCTGTTCTATAATCGTTCTAAAAAAGAGATTAGACTTTCTTAATCAATCTACTATACATTTACACGCGATTGATTTCTGAATATTTAGATGATATCATTAACTCATATTTCCATTTTTAAATCCTTTATCTTATCATTCCATTTATTAAAAAGTTAAATACTTTATTTACTTTTCATATGAGTTTTCTTGCACTATTACAAGTTTTGTAGGAGGTGAAAGGCAGTTAATAAGGTGGATCCTTATTACGAGCCGAACAAATGACTCAACAATGGAACCCAGCTACTTTTAAAGAGTTTTATAAAGAAGAACATGATGCTTGTGGCATCGTTGCTTGTATTGAAAAAAAAAGAGTGCCCACAAATGAAAATATTTTCGCTTGTATTCATGCACTAGTGAAAATGAATCATCGCGCCGGATTTATTAACGGAGAAGGCGACGGTGTCGGAATTCACATTGATATTCCAAGAGCTCTTTGGAAAAAGAAATTAGCTGCAAAAAATGTAGATCCTAACCTTGTTGACAGCAACCAGTTTATTGTTGGCCACTTATTTTTAAGCACAAAAGAAAATACTCACAAACTAAAAACAGAAGTTAAAGAAAAACTCCTTCAGCATGGACTATCATTAGTGTTCGAAACAGATCAAGCCTATAATCAAGACGCATTAGGCCCGATTGCCATTCAAGAAAATCCTGTCTTTTGGCAGTTCGCCTGTACAGCAAACACGAAACAACAGTCTGAACTATCCAGCATACTATTCGAACTCATTCTCACAATTGAACAAAATCATCATATTCACGTCGCTTCTCTTAGCCAATATCATGCGGTATACAAAGTGATGGGCGCCGGTGATATTCTACCCAAATACTATCCAGATCTTGCAGATCCCGTGACAGCTTCAACGATGACATTAGGTCATAACCGTTTTTCAACTAATACATTATCCAGCTTCTTCCGCGTACAGCCCTTTAGTGTGCTCGGTCATAACGGAGAAATTAATACAATCGCTAAACTGCGTGATGAAGCAAGAATGATAAATACCCCGCTCGCCAAGGACGGAAGTGATTCCCAAGATTTAAACCGAACAATCGAAACATTTATTTATCGTCATAACTTCTCATTATTCGAAGCTGTAGATTTAGTCTTCCCGCCTATTATTAATGAAATAAAAGTCTATCCTGCTCATCTTCAAAATCTATATACGTATTTAAGAGAAGCTTGGGGACATTTCGCCCAAGGTCCTGCGGCCATCATTTCCCGTTTCGGCGACGAAGCTGTATTCTCTGTTGATTCATTAGGCTTACGCCCTCTTTGGCAGCTTGAAATAGAATCATCCTATTTATTTTCTTCAGAACCAGGCATCATCTCTTCTTCTGAGTACGCAGGTGACCCAAAACCGCTTGGTCCAGGAGAAAAAGTCGGCTTAAAATGGGAAAAGGATTCTATTAAACTGTATAACTATAAAGCTTTTCAAGAAGAAATTTATGAACGATTTAAAAAACGATTTATTTTGGCTAATGATAGCGTGCGTCTCCAAACACCAGCCTTCAAAAAAGTGGTGACAACAACACAGCCTGAAGCCATTCATAATGGCCAGTACAAAGCATTTGGTTGGGAAAGGGAACATATTCAATTAGTCGAACAAATGGCTGAAAAAGGAGTCGAGCCGATTCGTTCATTAGGGCATGACGCACCGCTTGCAGCTCTTAATCCACAGCGAACCAATATCGCAGACTTCATTAAAGAAAGCGTAGCCGTTGTGACAAATCCAGCGATTGACCGTGACCGGGAAACAGAGCATTTTTCTACACGAACCATTATTGGCAAACGCCCAACACTGTTCGCTGCTGAACAAGCTGGAAAAATAACGGAATTATTAACACCGTTGTTAATAGAAGGACAGCTTGGCTATGACTGTTCAAGCTTTATTCAACAGCCTAGCTATGATCAACTCGTTTATTATTATGAAACAGAAAAGCAAACGGCCTTTATTTCTACGACATTTACTGAAACAGAAAGTATTCCGGACGCGCTAACTAGGATTACAGATGAAGCAGTGGCTGCTGTTAATGCAGGCAAAACCCTGCTTATTCTTGATGATCAAGAAGCTCATCAAAACGGCAAACTGTGGCTCGACCCGCACTTAATTACATCAGCTGTTGATCAAGTGTTAGTCCAAACAGGCAAACGACGCGACTGTTCTATCTTGTTACGTTCTGCTGCTCTTCGGTCCCTGCACGACATTATTCTTGCTTACGGTCTTGGAGCCAATTTAATTAGTCCTTATTACATGTTCTTCTCCCTCTCTACGGAAGAAGCTACACCTTCTGTTAACCTATATCAGGCTTTAACAAAAGGACTAGAAAAAGTCATTTCGACCATTGGGATTCATGAGCTGCGTGGATATGGACGCTTGTTCTCAAGCATCGGCCTGCATGAGGAAATTATTCAACATTTAAAGATTGTCAACTTTTTCGGTTCCCATGAATTAGGCTATAATTTCGATGCACTCAAAGCAGATGCCATTCAGCGTGCAGCAGATTATCAAAATGAAAAAGAACGTATCAGCAAAACCTTTCACCTGTTCCCACGAATTTGGAAATCAATCGGTGAAATGGCCACAACTGGAGAGTACGATGCCTATCGGGAAAAAATTTCTGAACAAGAAGAAAACAATCCAACAGCGATAAGACACTTAACGTCCTTTAAGACAACAAATACATCGCTTTCTGCCGAAGACGTGACCATTTCAATAAAGGATCATGATCTGCCATTCGTTATTGCTTCCATGTCATTTGGATCGCAAAACGAAACAGCTTTCCGCGCTTATGCAGAAGCGGCCAATCGACTGAACATGATTAGTATGAATGGAGAAGGTGGAGAAATTAAAGATATGCTCGGTAAATATCCGAAAACTCGTGGACAGCAAATCGCGTCCGGTCGTTTCGGTGTCAATGCAGAGCTCCTTAACTCTTCTAACCTATTAGAAATTAAGATTGGGCAAGGTGCAAAACCTGGTGAGGGCGGCCACCTTCCAGGCTCCAAAGTAACAGCCAAAATTGCGGAAGCACGAAATGCAACGATTGGCTCTGACTTAATCTCACCATCTAATAATCATGACATCTATTCGATTGAAGATTTAGCGCAAATGATTCATGAGCTAAAAACAGCGAATGATAAAGCAAAAGTAGCGGTTAAAGTGCCTGTCGTTCCAAATATCGGCACCATTGCTGTCGGCATTGCAAAAGCAGGGGCGGATATTATTACGCTTTCTGGTTTTGATGGCGGTACAGGAGCCGCCCGGATTCATGCACTAGAACATGTAGGGCTTCCTGTTGAAATTGGAGTAAAAGCTGCTCACAATGCTCTTCTTGAAGCAGGACTTCGTCAACAGGTTGAAATTTGGGCAGATGGCGGGTTAAAAAGTGCCGCTGACATTTTAAAAGTAATGCTGCTCGGTGCCAATCGTGTCGGCTTCGGTACATTATCAATGATTGCCGTAGGCTGTACAACATGCCGCGGCTGCCATTTGGATACATGTCATGTTGGCATTGCGACACAGATTGAATCAGAAGCACAAGCAAAGGAACATGGTTTACGACGTTTTGTTCCGCGTAAATTCGATTTAGCCGTTCTTGGTTTAACGAATATGTTTACCGCCTTCGGAAAAGAGTTAAAGGCATTAACTGCTTCTCTCGGCGCGAAAAACCTTCAAGATATTGTCGGTCGTTCGGATTTATTAGAACAAGTAAAAGGATTTGATTCATTAAATTTAACATACTTGTTAAAGACATTAGATATTGAACCATTTTCTAATATAGAAACTGCTCCTTACTTAAATGAAAGTGCTGTACAGGTAGCCGTAGGAGCAGAATATTTAGATGCACAAGTGGAAGATTTACAACAATCTCGCTCGTATAGCTCCATCACATCTGAGCAGCGTGTGCTTGGAAGTCGAGTATCTTGTCACCGTGTTCGCAATCGACTAGATGGCTCCTATAAACAGCTTCCACCTGTTCAGTTGTCTTATCAGGATGGATCGATTCCAGGAAACGGTTTAGGCGCTTATAATAGTGAAGGAATCTCGATTAAAGTAAACGGCGGCGCACAAGATGGTATTGGTAAGACCGCAATTGGAGGAAATATTTTTATCTTCAAATCGCAAGGGAAAGACGGCAACTTCTACAACGGCTCTGTTGGGAAAGGCTTCGGGTATGGCGCACAGCATGGATTGCTCATCGCTCAAGGTGACGCTGATGCACGTGCAGGTATTCGTCTATCTGGTGCCGATATAATTATTGGCGGTCAATTAAAACAACCAATCCCAGATAATGAGCAAGGAAATATCGCAGTCTCTGCCAATATTAAAGGTTTTGCTTTTGAATATATGACAAATGGTCGGGGGTTAGTGTTAGGAGATCCGGGTCCATGGATTTGTGCTGGTATGACAGGTGGTGTCATTTATTTACGCCATCAACCAGAAGCTGGCTTAACAAAAGAGACTCTTAAACGGCGAATTGCCAAAGGAGCAAAGGTGTCCATCGATCCTTTAAATGACGAAGGCGTGAAAGCTATCGAGGAACTACTAGGCAATTATGTGACCTTATTAAAGGAACAAGGTCAACGAGGGGAAGCTGCCTCCCTTAAGGTACTACTCCAAGAACCGAAGAAGCATTTCATTCAAGTTGTACCAGTCAAAGAACAAGCGGACCCATCTGTGTCCACCGAGTAATATAAATCAACAAAAATTTTCAATCCGCTTCGGTGCCTGAAGCGGATTGAAAATTT
>NZ_JBALMU010000127.1:4390-12591 GCF_036962285.1 Bacillus sp. JJ634 | reverse complement strand
ATGTATTCTAGACCTTCTTGAAAATTCAATATGCTAATCAAAAAGAATAAGCAAGCAGCAAAAAGATTTGTTATACATTTCGTGATGTTTTTGATTCGTTTGGAAAACTTATCCTCTAAAAAAGTTACTTTTACATGACCATCCTGTTTATGAGTATAGCTTAACGATAAATAGACTAGCAGCACCATTAAATACTCTCCAGTTAATTCAATAGTGCCTTGAATAGGTCTATGAAGAAACGTTCTTAACATTACATCTACAAAAATCCATACCATCATAAGAAACAAAGTAAACGCTGAAATTCCAGAAGTGAATTTATCCATACTTTCAAAAAGCTTTTTCAACTTTTCCATTATTACCCACCACCTCTTTGCTTAGTTTGAAACTTATAGAGTATTGATGCTTTCAGTTATGACCTTTCCTTTCTCTCGTCGATTATTTTTAAATCATACATAGCCGTAATCAGTTCTAAAATAAACGAATTCACCTCCTTTATCAGTACTCAATAAAGCTTTACGATGAAAAAAAACATGCAAAATGAAAGACAGCAGAAAATAATACAGACGTTTTTTAACTGATTTTTTCTCANNATTTAATTGAAAAGTTTTAGATAGTCGGATAATTATATGCATGTTATAAATAGATCTATTTTTCTGGGGAACATCATTGTGTGGTCGTTTTAGGAACAATTTCATAAAGCTTCATTCATCTTCTTTTAAGCTGTGTTACATGGCTCTCTTATTTTTATCAACATAGCTATTAAAAAAATGGGTGCTTAAAGACATGCATATTGTACCTTGAGGTATGTACATATAAAAGTATTTCTACGTTATTAAGCGCTTACAATTTGGACTAATTGTTATAATTTCAAAACAGGATAAAGAAGCAATGCTTCCAACTAATTGATTAAGTGAATTCTTACCTCTTGCTATTTGAATAATGTACTTATTACTTTACTAATCTAAGTTACTTTTTTTACCATCTTTAAGAATACTTTAGCATGTGCTTTTTATATATGTCAATGTTTTTCCATATACAAAAAGATTTTACATATATAAAAACGAAATTATTCAAAAATATGACAAGAAATAAAAGGGATATATTATATTTTAGCGAATACAGTTACTGATTAAAATTCAATAAGCAAAGGAGGATTCCATGTTTGTAAAACATTATTTTTACCCAACAGTGAAGGAATTTATGAATCAAGATGTTTCAAAATTGTTCTTACCGAGCACATTACGCGACGCCGCAGTACTATTTCAGCATAACAAAATAAAACTTATTCCCGTCGTGAATTCACACAATCAATTGATTGGTATCATGACTCACTCTGCTCTTTTTAAAGCACTTTTACAAGATGTATCTATGAATGAAAGCATAGTCCCTTTTATAAAACATCAAGTTGTTACGGTAAAAGAAAATGATTTTTTATACGATGTTCGCCAATTATTGATTAATAATAAAATAGGCCATGCAGTCGTGATTAACAAAGATAATTGTGTAAGCGGTATTCTTGATACGACAAATATTATTAAAGCTTATCGTTCTAAGTCTGAATTATTAACTAGTAAACTTGAAATGACAAAAAAATTAAAGCGCACTTTACAAACTGTTTTAGATACTACTTATGACGGATATATTGTCATTGATCATAAAGGAAAAATTGAGAATATTAACGAGACAGCATGCGAATTTTTACGAAAGCCAAAGAATAAACTACTCGGTCAACCTTCATCTTATATGATTCCAGAATTAAAACTAGAAGATGTCCTTTCTATAGATTTTCAAGGGGAAAAACTAGAAGCAATGGTAATTGGACAACATCGATGCCTTGTTATAAAAAGTAAAATATATGAAAATGAACAACTCGTTGGAGCTATGGCTAAAATTATCTACCAAAACTTAAACAAATGGAAACACGCTGTTAGCAAACTAGATGATCTAGAAAAGGAAGTTTCCTATTATCACGAAGAACGATCACTCAGTAGTAGTACTCCTTTCAATTTAGAAAACATCCTAACAAAAAATAAACAAATGGAAAGTATGAAACGATTGGCCCGGCAATCAGCCTCTAGCTTTTCAAATGTGCTGTTATTAGGAGAGAGCGGGACAGGAAAAGAGCTATTTGCACGCGGTATTCATGTTACATCTAATCGTTCTGGACGATTTGTGAAGGTAAACTGCGCGGCCGTACCGAATGAGCTATGGGAATCTGAATTTTTTGGCTATACAGAGGGTGCATTTACAGGTGCAAAGCGCGGCGGGAAGCCTGGTAAATTCGAGATAGCCCATAATGGTACATTATTTTTAGATGAGATTGGCGATATGCCCCTATCTATGCAGGGAAAATTGCTTCGAGTTCTTCAGGAAAGAGAATTCGAACGTGTTGGAGGAAATGAAACAATTAAAGTGAATATCAGAATCATTGCTGCAACTAATAAAAATTTAGAGCAAATGGTGGCTAATCATGAATTTAGAGAGGATTTATATTATCGACTAAATGTTATCGTTATCAACATACCTCCCCTTCGAGAGCGAAAAGAAGACATCCCTTTACTTGCTACTTCCATTACAAAAAAATTTAGTCGTCTTATGGGTCATGGAGAAGTTACGATAAGTAAGGCTGCACTCCATCTACTTTCCTCGCATAACTGGCCAGGAAATGTAAGAGAGCTTGAAAATACTATTGAACGGGCAATCAATTGTGTAAATAGTGATACACTTGATGCAGAGCATTTCTCTGAATATATAAAAAGTAAAAAATGGAGTGAAAGTCAATCCTCACTAAATACACTCAAACCTACTATGCAGGTGCAACCACAAGAAAAATTAACCCCTGAGTTTTTCAGATTTAACATAAATAAGACAGAAAAAGAGACTATTGAAATGGCATTAAAACAAACAGGCGGAAATCGAACAGCCGCCGCTAAACTATTAGGCATTAGTCGGTCACAATTTTACAAAAAACTTAATAAATTTGAATCTGAAATGGGACTCTTACAATGAATGCGTGAGCTGACAATCCTGTTATCTTACAGATTGTTAGCTCACTTCGTACGAAATCGCCATTTCGCATAAAAAAAGAGCTACCTAAGCAGCCCTTCATGAACAAATTTACCGTGTAACTGGGGAAAGTAATACTTCCTTTTTCATCACATCATAGATTCCTATTGGTGTAATTCTTATATAAGGAAGATGCGTCGCCGAAAAGAATAATAGTGTGAAGGCTGGATCGCCAAATTGATAGCCACGCTCTTGAAGCAACTTCTTCAATTGCTTCTCTTCTTCTATTAAATCGGATAATTCCTTAGTAGACATATATCCCTTTAACTCTAGCGGGATTTCAAAAATGATTTTTCCGTGTTCAGCAATGACAATTCCGCCGCCTATTTCTTTCATCCGCTGAAAGGCGAGCAACATATCTTCTTTTCGCTTTCCAATTAAGATGATATCCCCTGTTCCAGAATACGTACTGGCAAATCCGCATAATTGATTTGCGAAACCCTTTACAAACGTATTGATTCTCCATTCTCCATTCCGATCAATCATCATGAAAAAGCATTCATCACGTTCAAAAGGAATGTTTTCATCAAACTCTTCTGATGTAACAGAAAATGGTTTGGTGATGACATCATTAACTAATTGTAAGCCAAGTGTTGTAGTAAATTGTAAATCTGATTTAGTTAAGTTCCAATTAAGCTGTAATGTGCCCAGCCCATTCTCAGCCCAATGGATGACAGCAGCATCTTTTATCTCGACTCCATCACGTTTAATCCATTGACCTTTGGCCAAAACAGAAACAGGTGTAGGGTTTGTCTTACTTTGAAGAAAATTAATATGAGCAATTCTGCCTGTTGCAATTTTTCCGTGTAAATGAGCTAAATTGTAATATCGAGCCACATTAATAGTAGCCATATTGTAAGCATCAATAATCGGAACATTCTGCTCAAGTGCTATTTTAATCATCTTATCAATACAGCCTTCATCATAAAAGGATGAGTGCGAGCCATCGGTTGTGAAAATAAAGTTATCATATTGATGAATACCTAATTCATGAATGTCCTTCAGCAGATTTTCTAAATCAGGGCGAATAGAAGAATTTCTCAAGGAAACGGTATATCCTTGCATCAAACGAGAAAGAACTTCCTGACCTGTCATAGCTTCATGATCACAATCCGCTCCTAGTAACATAAGTTTAGCTAACGTTTTTTCTGATGCACCTGGAAAGTGGCCTTCAATTTTCTTTCTCATTCGTTTTGCTTCTTGGACCCAATTTAGCATGTCTTCATGACCGGCTAACAGTCTAGGCCATGCTGTCAGTTCACCGCCTTGGACTACAGCATCGTGTTCAAGCCAAGCTGTTACTTGATCATGTGTAAAGATTGTTTCTTCATTTCTAAGTTCCGTTTGAGCATCAAAACGGCACCACCAATACATACTAGCTGGGATATTTTTCAGTTCTTCTAACAACGTAAACGCTTTCTTCTGCTCAAGATGTAAAAAGAATTGAAGATTATCATTAACCAATGTTGTCGTTCCACCATACGCTGAATATCGTGCATATGTTTGAGGATTATATAATTGAAATGGATGCGAATGAGGCTCAATATAACCGGGAACTAAAAAATAATCTGTGCAATCTACAATTTCACAGCCCTCTGTTACATCTGGAAGCTTATCTCCTACATAAATGATTCGATCACCGTAAATCCAAATGTTTGCCTCCACCCATCTTTTCAGTGGATGATTTAAATAAGTTGCATTTTTTAAAAGAATACTAGGAGCCCGTTTTCCATCTACTATTTCAATCTGTTTGCGTAATTGCTTATTTTTCCATCTATATCTCTGCTCTACCAAAAAAAGCCCCCCATTCGGTTCATTATCTATATTTTAACATAATTTTAAATAAAAGGGTTTTTTGGGAGCTCAAAAAAGAAACGAAGCGAGTTCGTCTCTTAAAGTCAACTTATTTTATTTTCATAACCAAGACGTTCGGATATTTGCTTCCCTACTTGAATCATTCGCTGGCTCAATTGCTCTAATCGTTCATCCGTCATTCTGATTGTCGGTCCTGAAATACTTATAGCAGCATTAATATTCCCTAAATGATCAAAAATAGGCACAGCGATACAAGTAATCCCCGATTCATTTTCTTCTAAATCAAGAGCAAATCCTACCTCTCTCACCTTGCTTAATTCTTGTAAAAACTCTTCTTGATTCGTAATCGTTTTATCCGTATGTACCGGCATGCCTTTTTGATCCAAAATATTTAAAACAACTTGTATTGGCAGATGAGCTAATATTGCTTTACCAACCGATGTACAATGCATCGGTGCTCGTTTTCCTACTTTGGAATGCATTCGTAATAACTGGTTACCTTCTAACTTCTCAATATATACAACTTCACCTTGATCATACACAACTAAGTGAATGACCTCCGTTGTTTCTTCTTCAAGCTCTTTTAAAAAAGGTCTAGCTTCTGTACGTAAATCAATAGACTCTAATAATTTAGAGCTTATTTCTAAAAATTTATAGCCTAATTTATAGCGATCCGTTTCTTGATTTTGTTCAACATACCCGTATTGAACAAGGGTAGATAAAATTCGATAAACGGAACTTTTATTAATGTCCATTTGATTAGCAATTTCAGTCACGCCTAGACCTTGCTGCTTTGTACCTAGTATAGCAATAATATCCAGGGCTCTGCTGACAGATTTGACCATATTGTCTCTATTCATATATTTTGTTCACCTCCACTGCTGTATTTTATTATGATAAAGGATTCCTCTAAAACTGTAAATCTACTGAAAATAGCTGAGTCAAAAGTTTGTATGTAACAAGCTTTCAACTCAGCCGTTCCTAGTGTATTAGGATTGTTTTACCGCAAATTTAGCTTTTGCTTCTAAACGACGACGATGTAAAATTGGCTCCGTATATCCATTTGGTTGATCATAGCCTAAGAAAATTAAATCACTTGCCGCCTGGAAAGCTACTGAATTTTCATAATCAGGGCTCATTGGACGGTATTCAGCATCTCCCGCATTTTGTTCGTCAACAAGCTTTGCCATACGTTGTAAAGTTTCCTCTACTTGTTCTTTTGTTACAATGCCATGGTGAAGCCAGTTTGCCACGTGTTGACTAGAAATTCGAAGTGTAGCACGATCTTCCATTAAACCAATATTGTTGATATCCGGCACTTTTGAACAACCTACACCTTGTTCTACCCAACGTACTACATAGCCAAGAATACCTTGTGCATTGTTATCTAATTCCGCTTGAATGTCTTCAGGACTCCATTGTGGATTTTCTGCTAATGGAAGCGTTAAAATATCATCTTTTAAATCACTTGTTTGATTCTTTAATTCATTTTGAACTTCTGTTACATCTACTTGATGATAATGAAGCGCATGTAATGTCGCTCCTGTTGGCGATGGAACCCAAGCCGTATTGGCCCCAGCTTTTAAATGACCAATTTTTTGTTTAATCATTTCAGCCATTAAATCTGGCATTGCCCACATTCCTTTCCCGATTTGGGCACGACCTTGTAAGCCAGCATTTAAACCGATGTTTACATTAGATTTCTCATAGCTTTGCAGCCATGTTGTTGCTTTCATATCATTTTTGCGAATCATGACGCCCGCTTCCATAGATGTGTGCATTTCATCACCTGTACGATCTAGGAATCCTGTATTAATGAAGGCAATACGATCTTTTACCGCATAAATACTGTTTTTCAAGTTCAATGATGTACGGCGCTCTTCATCCATAACCCCAATTTTTAATGTGTGGCGATCTAACCCAAGCATATCTTCAATTCGGTTAAATAACGTATTTGCAAATGCTGCTTCTCGAGAGCCATGCATTTTCGGCTTAACGATATAAATAGAGCCCTTCGCTGTGTTGCTATATTTTCCATTTCCTAAAAGCGTATGCTTCGCAATTAAACTTGTAATTACGCCATCCATAATCCCTTCATACACTTCATTTCCATCCGCATCTAAAATGGCTGAATTCGTCATTAAATGCCCTACATTACGAACAAATAGTAGAGAACGACCATTTAACGAAATTTCTCCTCCATTTACCGATGTGTACGTACGGTCAGGATTCATCGTTCTTGTCATCTCTTTATTTCCTTTAGCGAAAGTCGCTGACAAATCACCTTTCATTAATCCTAACCAATTGCGGTATACTAGCGTTTTATCTTCCGCATCAACAGCAGCAACGGAGTCTTCACAGTCCATAATTGTTGTTGTTGCAGCTTCTAGTAAAATATCTTTTACACCAGCTGCATCATCTTTACCAATTGGATGATTGCGGTCGATTTGGATTTCAAAATGCATTCTATTATTTTTTAGTAACACGGCTGACGGCTCTGCTTCATTTCCTTGGTAACCGATTAATTTTTCACTTTCAGCTAAAGTAGTTGTTTGACCATTGTTTAATGTAACAATTAGTTGTCCTGCTTCAATTTTGTATTGTGCTGCCTCTTTATGAGAGCCATTTTGTAACGGAACAGCTTGATCTAGGAAATTGCGTGCAAAGTCAATAACCTTTTGACCACGAACTGGGTTATAACGGGGTGTAACCTCGGCCCCATCCTCTTCACTAATAGCATCTGTTCCATAAAGTGCGTCATATAAGCTTCCCCAGCGAGCATTCGCTGCATTAATCGCATAGCGACCATTATTAACAGGTACAACTAATTGAGGTCCGCCTTGAATCGCGATCTCGTCGTCTACATTTTCTGAACCGATTTGAAAATCGGCTACTTCCTCTTCTAAATAACCAATGCTTTGTAAAAATGCTTTGTATTCTTCACTATTAAACTCTTTATGTTCTAAATGCCAAGTATTAATTTTATTTTGAAGCTCGTCGCGGATAGCTAATAGCTCTTTGTTTTCAGGTGTTAAATCTGTAATGATTTTTTCGAAACCTGCCCAAAATTGCTCCGTTGTTAAACCACTTTCTGGTAAAGCTTCTTGATTCACAAAATTATACAATTCATTTGCTACTTGTAAACTGCCAACCTTTACATATTGAGTCATGTTTCTTTCCTCCAAACTATTAATAAAAAATTCAGATAATTTAGCGTTTGTTATTACGAAACGCTGTTTTTTATTCATGTTGAAAATATAACATACTACTATGGGAATATTCAATAAATTTTCCAAAATATATTTTTTATTTCATAAAAT
>NZ_JBALMU010000127.1:0-4354 GCF_036962285.1 Bacillus sp. JJ634 | reverse complement strand
TAATCCAATTAAAATCGTACGTGTTCCAATTTCCACGCCAACTCTATGGCCAAATACAACAACAAATTGTTATTTAATTGGGAATAAGCAAGAAAGTATATTAGTTGATGCGGGATACGATCAGGACATAACGAAAGAGGAGTTAAACAAAGCGCTTAAGGAAAATGATTTAGCCATACCCAAATCTATTATTCTTACACATTCTCACCGGGATCATGCACCGGGGGTTCGTCAATTAATGGATTGGTCTCCTATAATTTATTGCCATCCAAAAGAAAAACAAGCCATCTTGAAAGCGATTTTTCCAGTGCATGCAGTATCGATGCTAAACGATGGTGATGTCATACATATAGCTGACCTAGAAATAATGATTATTCATAGTCCAGGACACACTCCAGGTATGTTAAATCTTTATATACCTTCTAAACAAATTCTCCTTGCCGGGGACAATATTTTATCTGAAGGAACAACATGGATTGGTCCCCCAGAAGGAGATATGAGCGATTATATTCATACGTTAGAACGTTTACAGCACTTGGATTTAGAAAAAATTGGACCCGGACATGGTGAATGGGTCGAACATCCCTATAAACAAATTGAATTTGTATTAAACCGTAGATTATACCGAGAAAACCAAATTCAATCTCTACTTTTAAAACATCAGCAGTTAACCTCTACAAGTTTGACAGAAATGATTTATGAAAAGAATATTCATCCAAGTATTTTTGAGGTTGCGAAAAAAACGACAGAGGCCCATTTAATCAAGTTGATGAAGGAAGGAAAAGTTTCACTACACGATTCATGGTACTCGATTCACTCTTGATTTCTTACCTAGGCATGAGCAGTGCTCCCCCTTTTTGATAATTGATAACTGTTTGAAGTGCAGTAACCGTTGGAGGAGCAAGAAGCATATTTCCATTTTGATAGGACAATAAAGCTTCCTCTGGGGCAATCCAAAAAGCTTTGTCAATTTCGTTTAAATCAGGCTTCGGGGTTTGTCCCTCAGGCAATTCCGCTAGAAAAAATCGAGTATCGAAGCGATAAGCGCTTTCTTTTGGAGTAATTCGGTGCCCAAAATATCGCAGACAATCAAGATGAAGGCGAATGTTTTCTTGCTCTAATAATTGTGCAAATGAAATATCACGATTTACAAGGAGACGACGATATTCCTGTTCCGTTTCTTTTTGAAATTGAATAGGAAATCCGTCGCCTTGACTGCCAAATAAAATCCCAACTTCTTCGAATATCTCTCGTACTGCAGCGATATAATGAACAGAACTAAATGGCTCATTCGATATCGAGTGAGTTATGTATGCATGATCTACGACATAATCTCCTTCTTCTACTGCTCCGCCTGGAAACACATAAAAGCCAGCTAGAAACTTCATCGTCGCTGGTCGCTTTGTTAAATAAACCCTAGACATATGATCGATTAAAACAACGGTTGATGCAGGTTTTGGAAGTACAGTCATAACAGCCCACCCCATTTTCTATAATTTACCACATAACAATATTCAACTTTTGAGCGGCGTTTCCCTCCCTGCTCCTTCTTTAAATATAGCGAATCACCCTTTTGTCTAAATATTGACACATAAACTTCTCATCATGAACATTTCATTCCTTTAATAAAATAAGCATAGGTTCTTCATAGATTTAAAAGGAGGATACCGTTATCTGGTCTAAACTTATAAGTCAGAAAAAAATAACACTCCTTGAACCTCTTGCCACAATCAAAAAAGAATTAAAAGTAAGAAGTAAACAGCCTTCCATAAAAACAGAGCTCTCTTCCGAAGAGAGAACATTAATCGAACAAATCAAATTTAAAACAAACAAATGGAACCAAAATAATATAACAAGAACGAAAGCCTATCTTGATTTTTATCAGTGCCATCCCGAAGTGCATTGGGCTTTTCTAGGACATATGGTGTCGCGAAATGGCGGCTGGAATATGACCGATTTAAAGGGCGGGCTTCTTCCTCGATTACTAACGAAAAAAGAATGTCAGTCCTTTTTCACATTTTTAGAGCGAGGGAATTGGCTGATTTTTCAAGATGCATTTCCCCAATTTTTACTTTATGAAGAGAGCATCAAAAGAGAAAAAAATCTTTTTTATCTTTTGCCGCATTTTCATGTGTCGCTGTTCATGGAAATAATTTGGAATCATTTTTTAGAAGATTGTGATTCATATACACTAACAATTGCCTTAATCATTAATGAGCAAAGCTATTTAGAATTAAGAGTGATAGACAACCCTGTTTTTAAAAAGAGCATTTTTAATACTTTAGAATTTAAACTACAGGATTTATTATCAATGAATCAAATTCTTTTTCCTTATTTAGAAAATGGCAAAGTGAAGCTAATTGGCGAGACCTTACATCATTTTGAAAGCTTACACCGACGAATTTTATTAGGAAAACGACTATATTCTATTTTGTTTGCAGATTCAAAACGGTTAAATAAAATTGAGCAATGGGCATATCTGACCCCTCATTCAGGTTCTAGAAAAGATTATTGGCCTCATATTTTTCATGATATCGATGAAGGTGTTCCAGGAAGATTGTTGAAACGAAGGCTCAAGTCATGCCAACTGCTTCCAGGCTTTATACGATTCTATAGTCCTAAATTAGAATTCGTATGGAAAGATTGCGTACATGAGGAGGCTGAAATCAAGGAATGGTATGAAGATTGGCAAGTTGTTTATTACTTAATTAATTCAGAAGAAACCATAAATGGGGAGATTGAAGATGAATATTGCCAAACACTTGAAAGAATCGAGCTCACAACGATCGCCAAAAAAGCGATTTTTCTACGGAACTAAACATATATCAGTCGTAATTTCTACGCTGCTTCTCGCTTCACTCATTGGAACGTACCTTGATCTTTATTTTGTTGGAAAAGGTATATACCACTTTCCTAAAAGACCCTTGCCCGAGATTTTTCCAATCAATATTTTCTTTACATTGATTGGGCTCCCGCTGTTCGTTGGCCTTTTTTTATATGTGTGTCAGAAAGTGAACGTCTGGAAAAAAGCAGCGCTTATTCTCCTCTTAAGCCTATTTATATCTATTGGCGAAAAGCAAGCAGAAACATGGGAACTTTTCATTCACAACGATTCATGGAAGCACATCTATTCATTTATTGGTTATGCACTTTATTTAACATTCATTTATGTTTTTTATCGTTGGTTTAAACGAATCAGAGATTAATCTTCATAACATTTTCGTTATTTAATATGGTTAAAACGATGAAACATACGAAGCAAAACTCCAAATATTTTAACTATTTTCTGTTTGACGAATTAAACGAGTAAGAAAAATAAAAATATTTAATTAGGGGTTCTTAACTTACTATGCTATACTTAGAGCAACCTTTTAAGTTTTAAACTTTTTTTCTTCACTTGTACCATGCGCCCTACTCGTATATTGAGTAGGGTTTTTATATTTTTTTAAAACGAGCATCTAAATTTTACTGATATATGATGTATGTAAACGAACGATTCTGCTTGCGAGTCATTTAAAGAAAATTAAAAAAACAGACTCTAATTAAAGAATCTGTTTGTGTAGATGTTTAGTTATTGTTGCTATTAAGCTTTTTGAACGTTAGCAGCTTGAGCACCACGAGCACCTTGCTCAACGTCAAAAGTTACTTTTTGACCTTCGTCTAATGATTTGAAACCTTCACTTTGGATAGCAGAGAAGTGTACGAATACGTCGTCTCCATTTTCACGCTCGATAAATCCGAAACCTTTTTCTGCATTAAACCATTTAACTGTACCTTGTTCCATTTTTGTTGCCTCCTAGTGTGTTAAACACACAGTATATTACTATTCTTGCCCAAAGTGATCATCAAGACGAAAAGTCAAACTTATACTATCCTTTACACCGAACAAAAATAATTCTTTTTTATCATAACAGAGATTGGAAAGGAATGCAAATTATTTTAACATTGTATTCAATTGATAATAGGAGGACAACACATTCAGAATAAATTAGGGCAGCAGCTACTCTTTTAAGGAAATCCATTCTTCCGTTAGAAGGACAGTTTCGTATAATTATCCTTATTGAAGATTTAATTACAGATTTTGCGAAAAGAAAGCCCATTACGGTGCGCTGGCACCCCCCTTTAGGGATGGGATGAATGTTCGCTCAAATGCGGTGTGCAGATAAAATATCGAAAATACGTTCTGTACACCATGCATTTGAAATGGTATAATTTGGTGTATAGGATGTTCTTTGAAAACTGAACATAGGTGGTTGTGACAGGAAAAACGTCTGTCACGTAAAATGTTCAACGTTCTGCCGACCAACACTCTTCATAGAAAGAGTGCGGTATCATCATCCTAGACAAGTATCGC
>NZ_JBALMU010000126.1:2228-13692 GCF_036962285.1 Bacillus sp. JJ634 | reverse complement strand
TACTTTTCCTTTAAAACCTTATTCTGTATAGCTATTACAAAATTTTTAAATTACCGCTTATAATAAGGCACAACACCAAAAAAACCTTCGGGGGATTGCGAATTTCCCAACGTAGCTCTAAATTGCTTCATATTTCTTATTTCTTCAGCAAGTGCGTTAATTTCCTGTCTTGAGCTACCACCTTCGATTTGCTTTGCTGCTGATTCTGCATGATTAAATTAATCATTAGACAGGCAGAGTTTTGTTTCAGTACATCCGTTAATTAGTGTTAATTTATCATATGATGGCTAGTAGTCTAAAAAATGAATATCCTCGTTTGAACTGAATTAGTAGCCAATACAAATTGATTGAAATCTTACTCTAAACTGTACAATAACTGTCACTGTCCGCTCTTTCCACATACTAGAAAGACAAGTTAATTAGTCTCTCTTACAATGGCCCTAGCAAAATCCTGCCTCTCAATCCCCTTAACTCCCTCATTCTCTCAAACACACCTTTTATCAGCTTCCCGGTTGCATAAGCAGCCGATACATCTAGAAACTCATCTTCCGTATGTTCATTCCCATATCCCACCGAAAGATTGACACTTTGAATGCCATGTTCTGCCCAAATTCTTGTATCGCTGCTTCCGCCATTTGTGCATCTCCAACCGTTCAGTTCCTCTGCTTTAGCTACGTTTTCAAAGAATGCTCCATAAGCTTTATCACAAAATGGCATATAGCCTCCACAAGATATAACGATGTCTCCTTTGTTACGGCGATCAACCACAATCGCGGCATCCGTTCCCCAAAGGAAGTAATCATCGATTTGTCTTGCACCTACAAGTCCGCACTCTTCCTCTACTGTAAAAATGAATTTGACTTTTCCATTAAAAGAAGAAGAGGCAAGTTGTTCAGCAATATGAAGTAAGACTGCTACGCCTGCCCTGTCATCTGCTCCAAGAATTCCTTTGCTGCTTGACCAAATGTGACCTTCCTTAATAATCATGCGATTTGGTTCAAGTTCATCTACTATATCAAGATGAGCATTTAACAAAATCGTTGGGCCGTTCCCTGATTTATACGTCTTCTCAGCCAACAGATTGCCATGACGATCGACTGAAATATAATCTACATAAGGAGTTAGCTTTTCTTTTACAAATTCTCGCACCTTACCTTCATTCCCGCTTGCTCCTGGTATCGAAAGCAGCTGCTCAAGCAATACATAAAATATTTGCTCTTTTATAAACTCATAGCCTTGATCTAGCCAATCTGCTTCAACGACACTCATTTTCTCTGCTAAATCAAGCAATTCGCTTCTTTGTATTGGAAAGGAAACCGAATAGTGTTGACTTAGTTCACGACAATAAACCCTTCTTAGTCCTAAAGCCAAAAGCAACTGTGTCAATTTTTCAATGTCTGCTTCTTTTTGAATCATTACATAAGCGGACCTTCTTTCATGCCCGTCACAAGAACCCGTTGTATAAAAACCAAGGCGATTCAATTGACGTACAATGCCGCTTATATACGTATCTAATTCACAAACCTTTGGCTCTTCCTCACCAGAACGGAACCATAAATCTCCACCTCTGCCTCTCCATTCAAAATCAACAGCCTCAATCCATTTTTGCTCTGAGACAGGCTCACTATGAAGGACTAAGCTTTCTCCTTCTAATGAGTAAAAGGCATCTGCGCAATTCAAACTTTCTATTAAAAACTCCACATTACCCTTAGTCTCACTCGTACAATCGAATCTATTTACTCCCTTCTGCTCAAGCTTCCATCCATGACGATTAAATAATTGATTCCAAGTTTTCATTTACCATCATCCCCTTTTCGATTTGTACTCACAGTATCTCAAAAAGCGGATGACACCCCTGTCATCAATCTAAAATGAATGTGGCATCACTGCGGTGCATCACGATAAAAGGGATTATTCGATTATAATAATAAGCTGGTTGGCCGTTAATGGATATATCTTCAATTACATCATCTAACATTTCAACATTCTCTATTTTCCCTCTTAGCCTTATAACATTTTGAGTATATGTATTGTCCAGTATTTCTCCGCTTTTCTTATTACTACGAATGATTTAGGTAAACGCTTGTTTCATGGCGGGGGATTGTTCCGTCGTGTTCAATAAAAAATAACGAAGCATCTCTGCTTGATTAAGGGTCAGCGCTTTTTCCTGACCATTATAAATTAAAATATGTTCTCGTTCAGAGAAATAAAGAATTAAGGTATCTTTTAACTCGGTCATATTTTCACACTCTGCCTTTGAACACTTTTTCTCTCCATCTGGCGTCACGATTGTAAAAGCATTCGCTGCCAAATATCCTTCATTTTGTGTAATCATTTCATATAAGGGAGACATTTCAAGGTGAGGTGCTCTTTCCGCATTCTCTTCATTTCTAAGCTTTTGTAATGTATCTTGAGCTTTTTGGACCATATAGAACGCACTATTACTAAGATACAGGTGAGCATTATACATTTGCTGATCGTTCAGCTTATACTTTTGATTGCTGCACGTTTTCTGTTGACTAGTTGCATTGTGAAAATGAATTTGCGCAGATAAGTAATTTTCCTGTTTATAACTAAGAAAACCTAAACGATAGTGGGCAATAGGAAGTTCCCGTTCATATTGAAGTGCCTTTTGCAGACTGCTCTTCGCCACACGATCATCCTTTTGATATTGCATCTTCATGTAAGTGCCATAACAAATTAAATAAGAAACGAGCTTTTGTTTAATATTCTCCAAACTAGAAGCATACTCACTTTCCTGTTCTCTTCGAATTTTTCTATACAGTTCTTCATACATCATCGTGATATCATGCAGTGCACCATCTTTCTCTTCCTCTATAGCTTGACGGAGCTCTTCTTCTAAATCTAAAAGTTCTTCAATCGTTTTTCTTCTGAGCGACATCTTTTTTCAACCCTTTCCTTTTCATCATAAATTAGTGAGGTTATGGCGCAATTTGGCGAGAGTTTTTTATGAATTTGGTGAGATTTTCACTTTATTTGGTGGGATTCTTCCTAATCAAACGAAAAGAAGCTGCCCGTTTCGGAGCAGCCTAGCAAACATTCCCTTTCACTATTCGCATTACAAAATATATTAACCACCACACCCATTAGAAGTTTGAAGAAAATAAAAAAACCTGCCACAAAAGCAACAGGAAAAGGAGTAACAATGTTAACCAAGCAAATGATGTTTTACCACTTCATATGCCTGACAAATATCTGCAAACATTTTACCGTCGTTGTGGCTAATCAAATCCGTAGCAATATCGTACAAGTCTAGTTCATTATCTGTAAAGATGTCTGACATAAGAGTAGCTTCTATTTGTTCAACAAAATATTCAATTTGAGCATTCATTATGATCATCTCCAATAATGATATTTGTTGAGGCAATCATACACCCGCTCATCAAAGTCATCAACAGAGAATCGACATATGACACAAGTTATTCAAAGCTTTTTGACAAGAACATGAACATCTATTTTCTTTTCTGCATATATCCATTTATACGGTTGGGATATCGCCTATTTCTTTATAAATTAGCGAGATCTCCTTTTTATACTCACGAACAAATAGAGCAATTTAGCGAACAGTTCCTGGCACTGTTCGCTATAAAATTCACTGATTTTTGTTTAGCTGTCTGAAGCTTGAACATTTCCTGTCTCACCTTGAAATAACAAGTTAGATGCCGGCATTTGTACACCATGATCATAAAACAAAGACATCATTTCAAATCTAACTTTTCGTGAAATTTCGAAGTATTCTTCAGGCTTTACAAGGCCCACCACACAAAATTCATATCCAACGTATTTAAAATTCGGATTCAAATCCGTAATGCCGACATATTGAAATGCTTCTTCGGGTGTTCCATCTTCCAGCAGCAATAAACTTTCGCTATATTTTTCATTACAAACTTTACATACTGCTTCTAACAATTCCTTAATCCGGCGTGGATCTTCTTGATAGCCGACTGTAATTCGCTCAATTACACGCATTCTTCCTTTGTTAAAATTCTGAATGGTCCTAATTTCTCCATGGGGAATAGTCAGCAATTTACCTGACCATTCCCGAATTTGCATAAAGCGAATGCCGATTTCTTCAATTGTTCCTGAACTAGTTCCGTTAAATGTTACAAAGTTGCCAACACGAAATTCATTATCCGTTAACCGAACCGTGCCCAATAAAATATCTTTTAACAGCTGCTGTGCTGCAAATCCGATGACGACCCCTAGAATTCCTGCTCCAGCAAGTATCGCTTTAATATCAATAAATTGCCCGATTAAATATAGAACAAGGAGTGTTATAGACATATACTTTAAAGAAGAACGTATTACCCCTTGAATAGTTTTCTCTACTTCTTCATCCCAAAAATGGAATTTTCGAAAAAACAAATCTACAGTTTTATTTATAATGTAAGAAATCACCAAAAAAATAACTGCTAAGATGATGATTCTTACAAGTAAAAATTCGTTGATGTATTCTAAAATATTTTCGCTAAACGTTAAAAAATTCACAAATTCACCTCATTCTTCTGTCCCCTGACTTTTTATAGTAGTACAGTACTTTGGGGACGGAACCTCAGTTAACCGATTACTAAAGTTTTTGACTCATATTTCACATTTCGTATACTTAACATCCCCCTTATTCCTCCAAAATCAAACCAATACCTAAACAGAATTATATATTTAATTTAACCTTCGCACCTAAAAAAGATAAACAAAATCCACTATTCAAAGAGAAATCAAGCTTCCAATGAATATAAACATGCCGGAAACTAAGAAGCGATACCTTATCTGTTATATAAAGGCTAATTAGTTTAGAAAATAGACTAGTTCAAATTCTTCAAAAAAAGTGCATTTCCAAGTAAAATCACTCGAAAATACACTTTTCACCTTCTTCTACAAATCAATCGATACTAACTTACCATTTGAAAAATATAAATACTGTGCATCATATTCACCGTAGTAGTAAATCCACTGTTCCCATGTGCCCCAGCTATCAATCGTGATATTTTTATCGTCTGGTGCTCCCCATTGTGTGTTTAACACTTCTTTCTTCGTCATACCAATTTCAACATATTTGGTTGTGTACACTCTTGTAGAATCAGTATCTAGAACATTGCCAATGCTATCGATGACTCGGACTTTTACTGTAGTATTCGCTTTTTGTTTAGGGATGGTCACAGAGTAGGAACCGCCCGACTTTATGCTGCCTTTGTATGTCTTTTTGCCAATTAGGACAATTACTTTATCGCCTTTTTCCCACTTCTTTACGGTTCCAGTTACTTTAGTCGATTTCGTTGTTACATCTTTCATACTAATTATTGTACCTGATTTTAGCTTGACGGTAATTGTCTTCGTTTGCTTATTTCCAAGTTTATCGGCAGCTGTAATTAAGATTTTCGTTCCGACTTTTTGTTTCGAAATCGTAAATTGATATTGACCATTTTTCAAGTCTTTTCCTTTATACGTCTTCTTGCCAATTTTTAAAGAAACCATGCTGTTTTTCTCTGAGGTTACTTTGAAAGTTGTTGTTCGATTAGTGATAGATGGTACAGATATTTTTGGCGGCGTCTTATCAACTACAGTTACCGTTTTTAAATACCATTCCCTATAATTTTGATCCACATAATATAATTCTACCTTTGTTCCCGCCTTGAAAGGTTCATAGAATATAATTAACCCTGTTTTTTTATCTATGTAGCTTTCAAAAGTTTCTCCTTTAACCTTTGCAATTAATCCACCATTTAAGAAACGATCATTGTAGTTTGTAATTGTGTACTCTAAATAATCATTTTTATTAGAAACTGTGGATAAAGATAACTTTGGAAGTAGTGGATCTGCTACTGTTACACTTTGAAACGGTGTCACTTCTCCACTCTCATCTATATAAGAAATATTGATTTGGTCTCCTTTTTTCAGCTCAGGAACGTGGAAAGAAACTGTATCACTAATCCACCATTGATCCCTATAGTCACCTATTTCAATAACTAAATCTCCGTCCATGTCGGTGTTAAAATTAGTAACCTCTACGTCTACCTGCGTTTCTCCTGCTTCAACAGGGGAAGTAATTTTTATAGTTGGTACAATTGTTGCTGCGTTTGTCGTTGACACATTCGCTAAAAAGAATAAACCTAACAGTAATATAAAAACATATTTCTTCATTTTGTCCTCCTTAATCTCTTACACTATTTGAATATTGCAATTGTAGGCAATAGTGGATAAACATGTGAGCTTATTATAACAGAGAACAGGATCAGAATTGGCAAGATTATAGATCAATTTGGATAGATTATCGCATCATTTGGCGAAATTATTGCATGAATTGGCGAAATTCTTCCTAGTAAACAAAAAAAGATATAACCGCAATAAGCGAACAGTAGACACCATTCGCTATAATATCGTTTCTTGCATACTTCAAATCCACCATAATTCCACTCTATTAACCAGATATACAGTTCCAATATACCGGAATTATTCTCTCCATACGGGTACTCCTGTATCAAAAAAGGAAGGCAAGACATTTACTAATTGCGGAAAAAAAGAAGTTGGAATGAAGGAGTTGAAAGGATGGGAAAACCCCACCCTTAACGAACGAGCTGTTTACAAGTTGGACAAGTTATCTCGTTATCTGGTTTAAATGTTATTTGTTTCAGATCATATCTTGTAAAAGTGACGTAAACGTGATATTTTTCTCCACATTCACAATAATTTTTATCTTTTACAATATGCCTTACATTGGATCCTTTTAATAATATAGTAGGAAAAAACATGTACATCCCCTCTTTTAATAAGCTTTTTATCTAAGATGTAATCAAAATAGTAGCATAAAAAAACTCTAAAGGAGGGAATTAACAAAAACCATACATTTTCTTAATAGAGGAATAATATTCCCCCTCATCATAGATGTGAGAAAGTCATCTTGCACTTTTCTATAAAAATTAAGCAACTGCGTTGTTTTTTATCTAAAATTGACTACTTTTGCCGAAAACATTGACTTTCATGGCTTCTAGATTATAATAATATTATTAATTTAATGTAAAGTTTATGTAAATTTCACATTAAACCATTGACAAAAGAGGGGATTATATATTATGACAGTGAACGAATATTGCGGGAGCATGGAATCCTCCATTCTGGATTTTATCTTTTCCCTAACAGATGACATTCTTGAGAAAATTCAATACAGAAAGTTATTTTACCAAGAACAAATTGCACGCTATGTACAAAAACAAATCGACTTCTTCTTCAACACCTATAATTTAAAGACAGCTCTTTTATACAGCTACAAGCACGAAGCTTATAACACGATTATGTTTAAATTAAAAAATCATTTAAAGGAGCATAATATCCTCCAATGTGTATAAATAAAGGAATTATATAAGAAGAGAACTTTCCTTTCTACTAATCAAAAGTAAAAAGAAAAGTTCTCTTTCGTATTTTATCCCGCTTTTCTACATGCGCTCTCCCCGTCGTCATTAGAAAAAACAACAACATTCTTTTGTCTAAGCTTTTACTGCTAAAACCTTTGCTTCCACCTCATCTGCAGGAAGCGGCGGACTCAAATAATAGCCTTGTACCCTTTCCAAGCCAAGAGAACGAATGGTAGTAAATTGTTGTTCATCTTCAACTCCTTCAGCTACTACTCTTAGACCTATGCTGTGGGCAATATTCGTGATGGATTTGACAATTTCCTTTTTCATTCCGTTGTTAATGTCATCGATAAAGGATTTATCAATCTTAACAGATGTGATAGGAAGCATACTTAAGTAGCTAAGCGAAGAGTACCCTGTTCCAAAATCATCTAACGCTATGTTTATCCCGAAATCTTGTAACTGCTTTAGTTTATGAAGCGTATCTGCCAAGTTTATGATGGCCATACTTTCCGTAATTTCTAAAATTAAATGTTTAGGGTCAAGCTTGTTGTGAAGCAGTGCTTCTTCAATCGTTTCCACAATATTTTCATTCATCAGCTGTCGATTAGATAAATTAACCGAAATCGAAAGGTCAAACCCTTGATCTCGCCACATGCTAGTTTGCTTACACGCTTCTTTTAAAACCCATTCACCGATAGGTAAAATTAAACCAGTTTCCTCAGCTAAAGGAATAAAGTCCGCAGGGGAAATAAAGCCTTTTGCAGGATGCTCCCAGCGAATTAATGCTTCTGTTGACACGATTCGATTGGTTCTCAAATCTAACAGTGGTTGATAATATATTTGGAATTGTTGTTCTTCGATTGCTTTTCTTAATTGATTTTCTAATACTAACTTTTTTAAAATTTCTTCATTCATTTCTCTATTAAAAAATTGATAATTATTTTTCCCTTTTTCCTTTGCTTTGTACATGGCCAGATCCGCGTACTTAATTAATGTTTCCGCATCCATTCCATCCGATGGAAAACAACTGATTCCTATACTTGGGGTACAATGAATTGCATTTCCCTCTAATATAAAAGAGGAAGATAGCGACTGAATGATTCGCTTCATTATTTTTTCCATTTCAACACAAGAGACATCTTGAAGTAAAAGAATAAATTCATCGCCGCCTTGTCTAGAGACGATATCTCCTTCTCTAACGCTGCTTACGATTCTTTTAGAAACTTGTTGAAGGAGAAGATCACCAATTCCATGACCATATGTATCATTGATTACTTTAAAACGATCAAGATCCATAAATACTACGGCTAACCGACACTGGTTTTTCTTCGCTTCGGTAATAGCTTTCTCTATCATGATATTAAAATAATTGCGATTAACTAAGCCAGTCAACGTATCATAATGAGCTAAATGAAGAATTTCTTTATTTGCTTTCTCCAATTCAGCAGGACTTGGTATCGTTAGTAGTTTGGGAATGATCCTCCAAAGTAATATAGCTGTTAATATCGATACTGCAGCAGTTAATATGTTTAGTATATTATCCACTATATAGAAAGGTTTAGGCGGATTCAGGTACTTGATAACATGCATCAAATGCCCGGTTCCACATAACATAATAAACAATATGAAACAACTAAACATCCATCTAAACTCAAAATTTCTCCTTTTCTTCATGAAAACTAGCATAGTTATAGGTATCGAGAAATAAGCGAGACTCGTTAAGATGCCCGCAATAGCGTCTACTGAGAAAATCTCTTTCATATGTGTATGCACTGACAACATTGTCAAGCTGTTTAATAGTTGAACCATGATACTAAACTCTCCTCTATGGTGCTTCACGTTTTATCTTAAACTCAAAATTATAAATCTTAACTTACTTTGCCATCATTTAAATGAATAAATCCAAAGCTAATTTAATCTATTTCCTAGAATTACATTGCCCCATTATATATTACAATATCTTTTGTTGTATACTGTAAATTAATCATGAATTTAATCCTACAATAAGGTAAATAATACTACAAACTTAAACTGAATTACCCAGAAAAATATTAACTCTATAAAATAACAAACTACAAGAATGCGCATCTCTGATTTTAAAAAATAAATACATATGTCATATGAACTTCCTTTTAGCGCACAAAAAAAGGATTGAGATCAAAATTGCTCAATCCTTTTTTATTGCTGTCGTTCTAAGAGTAAGTGTCCAATCATTTTTCCTTTACTGTTTGACCCCAGTGAAGGACATTTTCCTTGTCTAATTGCTCCTGTTTGTCCTTCATGACCCCGATGAAGGACTTGTCCAATTGCCGGATTTTGTCCTCTAACACACTTTATTGGGATGGCAAAAAAGGAATTATCTGATGAGAATAGGGAAGGCTGCCCCGAAAGCGATTCTTCATGACTTTTGGGACAGCCTCGAAATGAGCCCTATCGTTTTATTAACAATATTGTTTAACATAGCCTTTAATTAAAGAAGAGATAAGTATTTCACCTCAACTTCTACTCTGTATCAGTTACCACTCTCTATTCGGGTACATTTGGTGCCACTGTTGCCAAGTACCGTGGGGGTGTTGTTGATGCCACTGCTGCCAAGGTACATGGTGGTGAGGTTGATGCTGTTGATATTGCTGATGCCATTGTTGCCAAGTACCATGAGGGTTCTGCTGATGCCACTGTTCCCAAGGTACAGATGTAGAAGGCGATTGACCAGGTTGCATTAAATTCACCTCTTATTTTCATTTATTCTTTACAGCTTATGGAAATTAGTTTTTAAAGAGCTTATCTATATTAAATACGGGCTTATACTAGTTAATTGTGCTGAATCAAACTCCGAAATTAGGTAAGAGTCTATACCTCTAAAGCATGAATACATACATTACCTTATATGGTTTGGGTTTTTAGGAAGATGGATTGTTCTTTTTTGATGCAGCTAATTGCCCTCCCTTCCAACCTGACTTACTAATAAAGATGAGGAGATGTATTTTATATGGAAAGTTCCGGAATGAATCCATCTGATCTTTGTGAAGAATTCGCAGAGATTCTCGATTCAACCGCTAGTGTTGTTAATGGTGTTTGTTTAGCGACTCGTTCAAGAACGAATATTCATCCAGTAGTACTAGGCAGAAAAGCCGAATCCTTTATGTTCATTCCACAAGCATTTTCATTTGAAAATATGGATAGAGATGGAAGGGCTTTATGTTTAGGTGAGACTGTCATATTAGAAGAAGAAATTAATCCGTTCTTGAGTAAGCTTCGAAAGCATGGAATTATTGTGACTGCTGTGCATAATCACTGGCTGTTTGATAAACCGCGTCTGATGTATATGCACTTTGAATCGATTGATCGTCCGCTCTCGTTTGCTAAAAAGGTTAGAGATGCTATGGAGGTATTGATTACACATCCTGTAGGGGTTAATTCTAGAACCAACAATCCTAATATCCATATAGATAATCTTTGTGATGATTTTAATGACATTCTCGGAGGAACGATGCATACAGCTGAGAATGGAGTTTGTATGGTGATGAAATCTCGTACTAATATCCAACCTGTAGTTCGTGGCAGGAGAGGAAGGTCCTTTCTGCTTATTCCACAAATGTTTACATTTGAATCAATGACAAGAGATGGTTTAGCCCTTTGTACCGGTGAAACAGTTATTCTCCAGTCTGAAATAAACCGCTTTATTAGTAAACTTCGTGAACATGATATTATCGTTACCGCCGTTCATAACCACTGGTTATTTGATAAACCTAGGCTTATGTTCATGCACTTTGAATCGATTGATGAGCCAATCCTCTTTGCTAAAAAAGTTCGAGACGCTTTACGTGTCTTGACTACTAAAGAAGTTCGGCCGAAAAGGTAGAGACTTGCGAACAGTGCCAAGCACTGTTCGCAAGTAAACTAAAGAGACAACGTTGAGCGTTGCCTCTTTAGCCTGTTTCTATTCTTCTTCCTTCTCTTTCTTCTTCTCTGCTTTCTCCTCTTCCTTCTCTCTCTTCTTCTCTGCCTTTTCTTCTTCCTTCTCTTTCTTTTTCTCCGCTTTCTTCTCTCCCTGCTCTTTCTTCTTCTCTTCCTGCTTCTTTCTTCTTCTCTTC
>NZ_JBALMU010000126.1:0-2172 GCF_036962285.1 Bacillus sp. JJ634 | reverse complement strand
TCTTTCTTCTTCTCTTCCTCTTTCTTCCGCTGTTCACTAAGCTGTTTTTCTATCGCTGCTAAACCAAATTCTTTTTGGGAAAATTCCGTAGTAGACTTAGAGAGAACTTCTTTGAAAACTTTTGTGACAGTAGAACCGCTTGATTCTAGCAAATAATGTTTTTCATCCGTTTTATCATATCCCATCCAAACTGCTCCAACAATTTCTGGGGTATATCCTACAAACCAGTGGTCTTTTGATCCGCCGTCTGCATTAGCAAAAGGAAGCTCTGTTGTACCTGTTTTACCGGCTACTTCCCAGCCTTCCACTTGCGCCTTCACTCCTGTGCCTTCTTCCACAACCCCTTTGAGCATATAGGTTATTTTCTGAGCAACTGAAGGATCTGTAACTTTTGTAGCATTACTATGCCATTTTGCGATAACCTCTCCGTCCGCATCTTCCATTCTTTCAATAGAATGTGCTTCTACTCGTACACCATTATTAGGAAAAGTAGAAAACGCTTGAGCCATCAATAAAGGAGATACCCCTTCGCTCATCCCTCCAAGTGCGATACCTGGAGTATAATCCTCTTCTTTTAATGGAATACCGAAGCGCTCCAATGCATTCGTACCATATTTCAATCCCATTCTCTCCAATAACCATACAGGCGGGATGTTATAGGAATGTACCAACGCTTCATACATGGTCACTTCTCCATGGAATTGTTTATCAGCGTTCATTGGTTGATAGCCATCGATATTAATAGGTGAATCTTGTAATCTATCAAAGATTTCGTATCCTTGTTCTAAAGCAGGAGTATAGGCAGCCAGCGGTTTCATCGTAGATCCCGGTTGTCGTTTTAATTGAGTCGCACGATTAAACCCTCGAAAAGTATGTTCCCCTCTCCCTCCAACAAGTGCGTTAATTCCACCAGTTGAGGGGTTGATGAAGATGGCTCCACTTTGAATCAATTGGTCTGATTGGCTTGCAGGAAACATCTCTTCATCCTTATACACCTGTTCAACTGCATTTTGTATCGTAGGATTTAATTCTGTAAAAATATGTAGTCCACCCGAAAGAACCTCATTTTCTGTAAGATCATATTTTTTTATAGCCTCCTCAATAATATGGTCTACATAATAAGGATATTTCCCCTTATAGTCATCAATCTTTTTGCCCTCTAAGACAATAGGCTTTGCCTTTGCCTTTTCCACATCATTTTGACTGATGTACCCTTCCTTTTTCATTAACGATAATACGACATCTCTCCGTTCAACGGACCGTTCCATATCTTTAAATGGTGATAGAATGGAAGGTGCCTTAATCAACCCTGCGAGCATAGCCGACTCGCCTAATGTTAATTCACTAACATCCTTGCCAAAGTATATCTGTGCAGCACGCTGAATGCCCCACGCTCCTTCACCAAAATAAATCTGGTTTAAGTACCGTTCCATAATTTCATCTTTAGAGTATGTTCGTTCAATTTTTTTTGTAAAAATAAGTTCTTTAAACTTTCGTGTATACGTACGTTCTTGTGTTAAAAAAGCATTTTTGGCTAACTGCTGAGTAATTGTACTTCCACCAGCCACAACTTGACCACTTATTGCGTTTCGAGTAAATGCCCGGGCAATGGCTATATAATTAATTCCGTTGTGCTTGTAAAAACGTTGGTCCTCTGTTGCAATAACAGCATGAATAACGTCTTTTGGAATCTGTTTGATACTAACTCCCTCAATATTAGAAACAGCAATTTTACTAGCCACATCTCCATTTTGATCATAAATAATAGTTGGCTGTGGAGCCGGTTTTTCTAGTTTACTAACATCACTTCTCCAAATAAACATATTCAGTATGAGAAAACAACATAAGGCCATTGTTAAACCTGCTATTACAATCTTCACCTTCATACTTTTAGAGCTCAGCTTACTCCAAATCCTATTAGAGGATTTTCCTTGCTTCCTTCTTTCCATTCTTCCCATGTTTCATTCCTACCTTCTAGCCTGATAATGTTGCTGCATAAAGGTTATTGTTAAATACGAAAGATATGTAGGTCAATAGGGAATAAGTAATCTAATTTCTCTCCATAGAATGTAAACTATATATCAAAAGTTATATAAGAATTTTTATAGCGGATACCAAACATAACACCTAACCATTCAATTATTCTCAAGACCTAGATTAAAAAAAATCAAT
>NZ_JBALMU010000125.1:0-4686 GCF_036962285.1 Bacillus sp. JJ634 | reverse complement strand
GATTATCATTAATAATAAAGAAATATAAACTACATAAAAGGGGAGTAATACACATGAAAAAATGGAAATTAGCTAGTGCAATGTTAGCGATGTCTTTAATGCTTACTGCTTGTGGTTCTAACGAAGAAACTACAAAAGAAGAACCAAAGGAAACTACAACAGCTAAAGATCAAACTACAGAGGGACAAGGTGCCGTTTATCCAATGACTGTATCTCCAACAACTGCTTCAACTGAAAGTGAGGAAGCAGGTACAATCAACTTTGAAGATGTGACATTTGAAACTATGCCGAAAAAAATCGCAGTGTTTGACTATGGATTCTTAGACACATTAGATGCGCTTGGTGTTGAAGGAGTTGTAGGTCTTCCTAAAGACTCTACTTTACCAGATCACCTTGAAGAATATGCTGATGATAAGTACACAAGTATCGGTACTTTAAAGGAACCATTACTTGAAGATATCGCTGAAATTGACCCGGATGTAATTTTTATTTCTGGTCGTCAAGCTCCATATTATGAACAATTAAAGGAAATCGCTCCTGTAGTATTCGTTGGTACTTCTCAAGATGACTATTGGAACACATTTTTAGCTTCTGTAGATACTGCAGCTAAAATGTTCGGTAAGGAAGCGGAAGCTAAAGAATATCTTGCTAAATACGATTCAGCTTTAGAAGAAATTAAGGCTTTAGCTGGTAACTATGAAACATCATTAGTTACTATGTATGATCAAGGTAAATTATCTGGCTTCGCAGAAAACTCTCGTTTCGGTTATATGTATGACATATATGGCTTCAAACCAGTGACAGATAATATCGAAGCTTCTTCTCACGGTTCTAACTTCGGCTTCGAAGCAATTTTAGAATTTGATCCGCAAGTGTTATTCGTAATCGACCGCACAGCAGCTACAGGTGAAAAATCTAACATCAAAGCTGATATGGAAAATGAAATCATCAAGAAAACAGAAGCTTACAAAAACAATAGAATCGTTTACTTAGATGGTCCACTTTGGTACTTAAGCGGTGGAGGCTTACAATCAGAGCTTGCAAAAATTGAGGAAGTTTTAGCTGAATTAAAATAGGTCAATAATTTGTGTATGGGGCTTTCCAAAAAGTTAGTGAAAACTGACTCTTTGGAAAGCTCTGTTTTGTTGTTTCATGGCTAGCTTTCTCAATACAAAGATACAGCAGAACATGTAGGCGGATTAAAAGGGCCTAACTTTGAAGCAATTAACGAATTAGCACCAGAATGGATGTTAATCTCTGGGCGTTAAGCAGAAGTATATGAAGAATTAAACAAAATGGCTCCAACTGATAAAAAAGATCTGATTGTTTTAACATCTGGCAGCGGTTTAGTGTCTCTTGATAAAATGATCAGTGATATGGAAGCGGCTGAGACGTATTCGAAGAAGGCTGTCTAATTTCGTTTATTTGACGAGGATAGGTGGCTTTTTCGTTTATATAGGAAGAAAAAGATAAGCGACTTTACTTTTGATTCTCCAGCGCTTGTATTTTCGCTTTAATCGGTGAATAATAACTTATAATAAAGGGGCTGCCTTGAAATAACGCTTAGTTCATTCATGTATGTGCCTAATATTGTGCATAGCCGTTTGTTCAATAACATTTATTAGAATAGCCATTATAAGGGATATTTTCTTCCAAAATATTGAACTTTATAGCATTTTTTTAATAAGTCGTTTATAATTGAGTACAGCCTAGATACGTTTAGTTTATAGTATTATTTATTGGCAAGTTCACGAATGATTTTATATAGTATAAGAGTGAATGTGAGGATGCAAAGAGCAATATGAAAATTAAGTGATGATTTGTAAAGTTCATTCATAAGATAGTGAGGTGCCAGAGTACAAGTTGTCTCAGGATGTAGCAACAATGGGTTTTATAGGTGATTGATTAATGAACTTATAAGTGTTAGTATTAACTTTACCGTTTTTCCGAAGTTTATAAAGGAAGTGTAACAGTAGGTATATACGTTACCACTAGATTAGTAGAGGTGAAACCATGAATAACTTTTTTAAAAAAGGCCAGCAGTTTTTGATTGATCATACTCTTGGCTTTTTCTTAATTGCAGTCGTCATGTTTTGGATTAAAACATATATTGGGTATCAAGTAGAATTTAGTTTAGGCATCGAGAATGGATTACAAAGCTTTTTATTATTTATTAATCCATTAAGTTCAGCCGTTCTATTCTTTGCTTTAGCATTATTAGCAAAAGAGAAAAAGGTGTTTAAATGGATTGTTCGTTTAAATGTAATTTTCTCACTATGGTTATTCTTTAATATTGTGTATTATCGTTCATTTACGGACTTTATTAGTTTACCAACATTAACACAAGTACAAAATGCGGGGAATTTAGGATCGAGCGTATTAGCGCTTTTTAAACCATATGATGTATTGTACTTTGTAGATACTGTTATTCTCTTTGTTCTATATAAATGGAAAGGGAAAAAATTCGTAGTTGTTAAACCAAAGCGTCGGACAGTTGCAATAGTGTTTCTAACAGGGATTGCTATTTTTACTGTAAACCTAGCATTAGCAGAGAAAGATCGTCCGCAGTTATTATCAAGAACGTTTGACCGTAACTATATTGTGAAATATTTAGGCCTGTATAATTACACAATATATGATGCTGTTCAAAATACAAAAACATATGCTCAACGCGCAACAGCTAGCAGTACTGATTTAACGGAAGTGATTAACTATACAAAGGCAACAAAAGCTGAACCGAATCCGAAATACTTTGGTGCAGCTGAAGGGAAGAATGTCATTTATCTTCACTTAGAGTCGATGCAACAATTCTTAATTGACTATAAATTAAATGGGGAAGAAGTTACACCATTTTTAAATTCATTAGCAAAGAGTAAGGATTTCATGTATTTCGATAACTTCTTCCATCAAGTGGGACAAGGAAAAACAGCCGATGCAGAGTTTATGCTAGAAAACTCGTTGTTTGGATTGCCTCAAGGAGCAGCTTTTACAAATCAGGCACAAAATACGTATCAAGCAGCTCCGGCTATTTTAAAACAAGAGGGGTATACATCAGCGGTGTTCCATGGAAACTATAAATCATTCTGGAATCGTGACAAGATGTATAAAGCACTTGGCTTTGATAAGTTCTTTGATGCGGAATATTATGATATGAAAGAAGAAGATGTTGCAAGTTATGGATTGATGGATAAACCGTTTTTCGAGGAGTCTATTCCTAAATTAGAAACGCTTCCACAGCCTTTCTATGCGAAGTTTATTACGGTATCTAATCATTTCCCTTATGCAATTGACCAAGATTTAACAACAATTGGTAAGCATACAACAGGTGATGCATCTGTAGATAATTATTTCCAAACCGCTCGATATGCGGATGAAGCATTAGAGGAATTCTTTGCGTATTTGAAGGAATCAGGATTATATGATAACTCAGTAATCGTTATGTACGGTGATCACTATGCTATTTCTGAGAATCATATGCGAGCGATGTCAGAGGTTCTTGGAAAAGAAGTGGGCGAATTTGAAAATGGTCAATTGCAACGTGTACCATTATTGATCCATGTACCAGGTGTTGAAGGTGGAGTGAAACATCAATATGGTGGTCAAATCGACCTTAGACCGACATTGCTTCATTTATTAGGTGTAGATACGAGGGAATATGTACAATTCGGTACAGATTTATTATCTAAGGATCATAATGAAATTGTTCCATTCCGAAATGGTGATTTTGTAACGCCGGATTTTTCATCATTTAAAGGAGTATATTATGATATGAAAACAGGTGAAATCGTTGAACCAACGGAAGAGATGACTAAAACGAAAGAGTCTGTTGAAATGAAATTGAATCTGTCTGATAAAGTTGTCAATGGCGACTTGCTTCGTTTCTACGAACCAGAAGGCTTTGTACCTGTTGATCCAAACGACTATGATTACACATATAGAGAAGAAGAGCAAACAAGTACACCTTCTTCTAATAAAGAATCCAAGTAAAGTAAAAGGAGCCTAGAATCAATTTCTAGGCTCCTTTATTTTTGTATGGAGGTTTCACTTTATTTAGCAAGCATTTGTGCAATATACTTTTTTATTTCCTCTGGCTTTCCGGCAATCGTATCTTCACGAACTTGATCTTTTGCAACCTTTTCTTTTGCCTTCCTTAGAACTTCTTCAGCATTTTTTTGTGCCACGACAACAACACCGTCCGCATCGCCGACAATAATATCTCCTGGATAAACAGCGACGCCGCCGCATGAAATTGGCACATTAATATCGCCGACTCCTGCTTTGCCGCTGGAAGCGACTGTTGTACCTCTTGAGAAAACAGGAAAATCTAGCTCTTTAATGGCTACGATATCTCGAATTACTCCGTCAACAACTAATGCACGGATGCCCATCGTTTTCATTAAACCAACAACAAAGTCTCCAGCAATAGCACGATATGTATCTCCTTTGCTATCAACAACAAGTACATCACCAGGTTGTGCGGCTCCAATGGCCTTTAAGACAGCGCGATTATCATTAATCGGCAGCTGAACGGTCAACGCTCGTCCAGCAAAGCGATAATGCTCCTGTAAAGGCTTGATAGCAGAATTTAGGTTGTTTAATCCATCGAGTACATCTGAAATCGCCGTTGTAGGGATATTTTGAAACTCCGTAATGATATTTTCCATACAATGATTCCTCCTATTAAAC
>NZ_JBALMU010000124.1:0-24331 GCF_036962285.1 Bacillus sp. JJ634 | reverse complement strand
ATTTACCCCCCAGTGTGTACCCCCTCGAGCTTACAAAATGATCTTTGTTTCAAAACCAGCGAATGCTGGAAAAGTAGACAGGCCAAAGAAGACTATTAAAACGCAATGTTTTGCTAGACATTTTGTCTAGGCTGCCTTGCCATTTCATACACAATTCCTAGAATGTTAAATAAATAATTAGAAGAATGACAAAATAAGGTAAAAAACGAATATTATTCATGATTTGTCTCTCATTCTTAGTTATTTTGTTTGAGAAATTCAAAAATTGACCAGAAGGTATTGAATTTCATCATTATTTCATGTAAATTAAGAATAATTATATTGTAATTTAATTTGAAATGTTTAGAAAAATTTATATAAATCAATCTTATCGAGAGAGGTGGATGGAGGGACTGGCCCGATGAATCCTCAGCAACCAGCTGTGTAAGCTAAGGTGCTAAATCCAGCAAGCGGGCGCTTGATAGATGAGGAGAATGTTTCTTATGAAAACCTTCTTCTTTTATTAGATAGAAGGTTTTTTCTTTTTCTTACACCATCGAAATAAAGCGGAAACTGAATTGTTTTTGGGAAAGGGTGCACATATGGAGTTTCGTAAAGAGCTAAAGCAAAGAATTTTAATTGGGGAAGGAGCAATGGGGACACTATTGTATTCCCGTGGCATCGACCATTGTTATGAAGAATTAAACTGTACAGAGCCTAATCAAATTGAAGCGATTCATCGTACTTATTTGGATGCGGGTGCTGATATTTTACAATCGAATACGTATGGGGCGAATTTTCATAAATTAAAGCGCTATGGATTAGAAGATCAGGTGAGTCAAATCAATCGTCAAGGAATTGCGATTGCTAAAAAGGTTGCACAAGGGAATGCGTTTGTATTTGGAACGATTGGTGCTTCTAGAAGTATTCGAAAATCTGATTTAAGTTTAGAAGAAATTAAACGTAGTTTCCGTGAACAGCTATATAGTTTACTGCTTGAAAGTCCAGATGGATTATTATTCGAAACATATTATGATTTAGAAGAATTGGAAACAGTGTTGCAAATTGCAAGACAGGAAACGGGTATTCCAATTATTACAAATGTGACGTTGCATGAACTTGGGAATTTACAAAACGGTGTTCAGTTAAATGAAGCATTTAAGCGCTTAGAACAATTAGGTTCAGATGTAGTTGGGCTTAATTGTCGCTTAGGTCCGCACCATATGATTCGCGCTTTAGAATCTGTTCAACTTCCAAGCAATGCTGCGCTTGCAGCGTATCCTAATGCAAGTTTACCAGATTATGTGGACGGCCGATTAGTGTATGATGCGGCGCCGGAATACTTTGGCTCAAGTGCGCTTCAATTACGTGACCAAGGAGCATCCATTATTGGAGGATGCTGCGGTACGACACCGCAGCATATTACAGCAATGAAAGCAGCTGTTTGTGATTTAGCTCCAATCGTTGAGAAAAAAATGCAAGCAACGAAAGTGGAAACAATTGAAGTTCGGGAACAGGATCGCACCCCCGCTTTATATGAAAAAGCGAAAACAGAAAGAACGATTTTAGTAGAACTAGATCCACCTAAGAAACTGGGAATCGAAGAGTTTATGAAAGGGTCTAAAGCTTTGAAAGAAGCTGGAGTTGATACGATTACGTTAGCGGATAATTCGCTCGCTTCCCCTAGGATTTCTAATGCAGCGCTGGGTATGTTAATTAAATCACAGCTTGATTTAAATCCGCTTGTGCATATTACATGTCGTGATCGAAACTTAATTGGATTACAATCGCATTTAATGGGCCTACAAACTCTAGGATTAAATGAAGTATTAGTTATTACAGGAGATCCTTCGAAAATTGGTGATTTCCCAGGTGCAACATCTGTGTATGATTTATCTTCTTTTGATTTAATTAGTTTGGTTAAGCAATTTAATGAAGGACTTTCGTATTCTGGACAAAGTCTTGGCCAAAAGACGAATTTTAAAATTGCTGCGGCTTTTAATCCAAATGTGAAATATTTAGATAGAGCGGTTCAACGAATGGAAAAGAAAATTGAATGCGGCGCTCATTCATTTTTAACACAGCCGATTTATTCCACTTCACAGATTGAAGAAGTATACGAAGCAACGAAGCATTTAGAGACACCTATTTTTGTCGGCATCATGCCGTTAACTAGTACTCGTAATGCCGAATTTATTCATAATGAAGTACCAGGAATTAAGTTGCCAGATCATGTTCGCCGGGCAATGGCAGCAGCAGGTAATGACCCAATTCAGGCGCAAAAAGAAGGTGTGGCAATCGCACGAGAACTTGTGGATGCGGCAATGGATAAATTTAAAGGTATTTATTTAATTACTCCATTCCTTCGTTATGAAATGACGGCGGAGTTAACGCGCTATATTAGAACGCTTGATCAAACAAAAACATCTGAGGTGGCAGCATATGAGTAAAAAGTCAATTAACGAACAATTACAATCAAAAATTCTATTACTGGATGGCGCAATGGGTACGATGCTACAAGCCGAAAATTTAACAGCTGAAGATTTTGGTGGAGAACAATATGAAGGCTGTAATGAATATTTAACGCTGACTCGTCCAGATGTTATTCAAAAAATCCATGAAGCGTATTTTGCTGCAGGTGCCGATATTGTTGAAACGAATACATTCGGGGGTACGAGTATTGTTTTAGATGAATACAATCTAGGTACACTTGCTTACCAGTTAAATAAAGAATCAGCAGAAATCGCTGTAAAAGCGTGTGAAGCATATTCAACAGAAGCTTGGCCAAGATATGTGGCCGGTTCAATGGGGCCAACAACGAAAACACTATCAGTTACAGGTGGAACGACTTTTGATACATTAAGAGAGTGTTATGAAGAGCAAGCCCTTGGTTTAATTGATGGAGGCGTCGATTTACTTCTCGTTGAAACATGTCAAGATATGCTAAATGTAAAAGCTGCTTTTTTAGGCATTAAAGGAGCCTTTGAGAAGAGTGGTAAGGAACTCCCGATTATGATTTCGGGAACGATTGAGCCAATGGGAACGACATTAGCTGGTCAATCCATTGAAGCGTTCTATCTTTCTTGCGAGCATATGAAGCCAATTTCGGTCGGTTTAAATTGTGCGACAGGTCCGGAATTTATGATTGATCATATTCGGACATTAGCTGATTTATCAAATAATGCGGTTAGCTGTTATCCGAATGCAGGGCTTCCAGATGAAGAAGGACATTATCATGAATCTCCAACTTCTCTTGCTGAGAAAATGAAGCAATTCGCAGAAAAAGGCTGGGTCAATATTATCGGTGGTTGTTGTGGGACGACACCAGCGCATATCGAAGAGTTATCGAGAGTGCTTCAAGACGTTCAGCCGAGACAACTTCCAGAGCAGCCGCATAATCATGCTGTTTCTGGGATTGAACCGTTGATTTACGATGATTCAATGCGTCCGTTATTTGTCGGAGAACGTACGAATGTCATTGGCTCACGCAAATTTAAAGAATTAATACGCGATAAGAAGTTTGAACAAGCGGCTGAAATCGCCCGTGCTCAAGTGAAAACTGGAGCTCACGTTATTGATGTTTGTTTAGCAGACCCGGATGATGATGAATTAGGTAATATGAAAGCATTTGTTGAAGAAGTGGTTAAAAAAGTAAAAGTACCGCTCGTAATTGATACAACAGATGAACTTGTTTTAGAGCAAGCGTTAAAGTACTCTCAAGGTAAAGCCATTATCAATTCGATTAACTTAGAAGATGGAGAAGAGCGATTCGAGAAAATTGTTCCTCTTATTCATAAATATGGAGCGGCTGTTGTTGTTGGAACAATTGATGAAGAAGGTATGGCTGTTGATGCAGAACGTAAGCTGGAAATCGCTAAGCGTTCTGTAGACTTGCTCGTGAATAAATATGGGTTAAATCCACGTGATTTAATTTTTGATCCACTTGTTTTTCCAGTTGGGACAGGGGATGAACAGTATATTGGATCAGCGCTAGAAACGGTAAAAGGTATTCAAGCGATTAAAGAAACGTTTCCAGATTGCTTAACGATCTTAGGAGTATCGAATGTTTCGTTCGGTTTACCACCGCGTGGCCGTGAAATTTTAAACGCAGTATTTATGTACCATTGTACAAAAGCAGGTCTTGATTATGCGATTGTCAATACAGAGAAATTAGAGCGTTTTGCTTTGATTCCAGAAGAGGAAGTGAAGTTAGCAGAAGCGCTTCTATTCGAGACTTCGCAAGAAACATTAGCAACCTTTACTGCGTTTTATCGAGATAAAAAAGTTGTGAAAAAGGACAATATGGCCAAGCTTCCGTTAGATGAGCGTTTGGCGAATTATATTATTGAAGGAACAAAAGAAGGACTAATCGAGGATTTAGACAAGACGCTTGCTCGTGGAGATGCACCATTGGATATTATTAATGGTCAACTGATGAAAGGAATGGCTGAGGTAGGTCGTCTATTTAACGATAATCAGTTAATTGTAGCTGAAGTGCTTCAAAGTGCTGAAGCGATGAAGGCAGCAGTTTCTCATCTTGAGCCATTAATGGAGAATTCAGAAGACAGCGCGAAAAAAGGGAAAATGTTAATAGCCACTGTTAAAGGGGACGTACATGACATTGGGAAAAACTTAGTAGACATTATCCTATCGAATAACGGATTTGAAGTGATCGATTTAGGAATTAAAGTAACCTCCCAGCAAATTATTGAAGAAGTCCGTAAGCATGAGCCAACGATTATTGGTTTATCGGGCTTGTTAGTAAAATCAGCCCAACAAATGGTATTAACGGCGCAAGATTTAAAACAAGCGGGTATTGATACACCGATTTTAGTAGGTGGAGCAGCTTTATCACGTAAGTTTACTGATTTTAAAATCTCTCCAGAGTATGATGGACCAGTTCTATATTCAAAAGATGCAATGGATGGACTAGCTGTTGCCAATGTGTTGCATGACCCAGCGCAAAAAGAAGTATTTTTAGAAGAAAACAATGAGAGACGAAATAAGGCGATTGCTAATGCAGCGATTGCAGCGACGATGGAAAAGCCGGAACGGAAAAAAGCTGCTGCACCAGCCATTTCTGCTGCACCGGTTAAAGTACCGCAAGATCTTAAACGACACGTTCTCAAAGATTATGCGTACGATGTTGTTCAACCATATATTAACCGCCAAATGTTAATTGGACATCATCTTGGGTTAAAAGGTAAAGTAGCTGAAATGATTAAACAAGGAAATGAAAAGGCGATTGGGCTGAATGATTTAGTTGATGAGTTAATTGAATTCATTAAAAAAGATGAAGAATATGGATTAAATAGTGTGTTCCAATTCTTCCCTGCCCAAAGCGATGGAGATAAAGTATTAGTTTATAATCCGGATAATCATGAAGAAGTGTTGGAAGAGTTCGACTTTCCAAGACAAGCAAGCAGCCCTAACTTATGTTTAGCTGACTTTTTGAAGCCTGTATCTTCAGGAGAAATGGATTATGTTGGTTTCTTTGTCGCGACAGCAGGTCGTGGCATTAGAAAATGGGCGGAAAAATGGAAGGCAGAAGGCGATTTCTTAAAAAGTCACGCGATTCAAGCACTTGCTCTTGAAACAGCAGAAGGCTTTGCAGAAAGAGTGCATCAGGTGATGAGGGATTCATGGGGCATTAGTGATTCAATCGATATGACAATGAGAGAGAGGTTTGCTGCTAAGTATATTGGACAGCGTTTCTCATTCGGTTATCCTGCATGTCCTAATTTAGAAGACCAAGAAAAATTATTCCGACTATTAAAACCAGAAGATATTGGTGTTCAGTTAACGGAAGGTTGTATGATGGAGCCAGAGGCTTCTGTATCAGCTATTGTTTTTGCCCATCCAGAAGCACGCTATTTCAATGTAGAGAAATAATTTCTATTAGGCAGCGGCATAAAAAACCGCTGTCTTATTATGTATGAAAAATAATGAATGGTGTATTTTATGTAAGAAGGTTGCGTCGTTTGGTTTAAGGCTTTGTTAAACAATGTTGTTAATAACATGACTTTTGTTTTATTTTACCTTTCAGTAAAGTTGCCAGGTGAAATGATTCGAAAATTAACAACATCCTTATAAGAGAGCCTTGTTCAAAAGAAAGGACTGTTTCTTATGATAAAAACATCTATTCGTACGTTGTTAATTTTGATTAGTTGTCTAGTTGTATGTATGGTTTTTACTATAAGGTCTGGATTAGGGCAGACAATTCCGGGGGAGTTAGATCCACTCATAAAGTCCGATCGGTCATTGAAGAAGGCTTATTTGACGTTCGATGATGGACCTTCGACAAATACAATGAAGATACTGGATATTTTAGATCGATATCAAATAAAAGCTACTTTTTTTGTGATGGGAAATAAAGAAGCCTATGCGGAGAAATGTTATCAAGAAATCGTTGCAAGAGGTCATTAGATTGCGCTGCATTCTTATTCTCATGATTATAATGTCATTTATCGTTCAAAAAAAGATTTCTTTCAAGACTTAAAAAGATTAGAATTATTACTAAGCGCCAAATATGGAGTTAAAACCCATTTGGTCCGCCTTCCAGGGGGATCCGGTAATCAACTCATGTATCGAGCAGCTACGAGACCTGTTATAAAAGGGATATTGCAGGAGTTAAAAGATACTGGGTATGTGTATGTAGATTGGAATGTGGATTCAAAAGATGGAATAAGTCCGTTAACGAGTCAGCAAACCATTACCCAAAATGTACTGAGTAATGCGAAGCATCATAAGCAGGCTATTATTTTACTACATGACATCAATAGTATGAAAAATACTGTAAAAGCTCTTCCAACAATTATTGAAGGATTAAAGGAAGAGGGGTATATATTTGATATAATTGATGAAATGACGCCCCAAATACAGTTTAATTAAATGGAAACGCTTTAATTAACAGCAATAATTGAATGACCTTTTAGAAAGGAACAGTTTGTTAGTATGAGACCTTCACTATTTTTATCCCATGGGACACCATGGCTAACAATCGAGGACAATCGATATACGGAATTTTTAAAAGAATATGTTGCTCAACATGAAAGGCCAGATGCGATTGTTATCATTTCTAGTCATTGGAATAGATGCGATCAGGCTGTTTCTGCTGTCAAAAAACATGATATTAGCTGTGATTTTATTGGCCACCCGGATAAGGTGACGCAAATCACCTATCCGGCAGCTGGTAATATCGAGCTCTCTGATCAAGTTCTGACTCTATTATCTCGTGTAGATATATTTGGAGAATTTGATGAGAATAGACCGCTAGATTATGGAAGTTGGGTGCCGCTACATATTATGTATCCAGAGGCTGATATACCGGTTGTTTCGCTATCGATTAATCCAACCTTATCTTTAGCAAAACAATACGAAATTGGTAAGTCTCTTGCTGCATTAAAAGAAGAAAATGTATTAATTATTGCAAGTGGCGGAATTGTATATAATTTGGATCATATTCAGTACGAGATGAATGTTGTCGAAGGCTGGGCTATTCGATTTGTTGAATGGATAGAGAAGCACGTTATGAATTGGAATTTAAAAGCGCTGTTTCAGTTTCAAGAAGAGGCTCCTTTTGCTTTTGATGCAGTGCCGAACATTAGTGAATTGATTCCGCTAATCATTGCAATGGGAACCGGAGATAAACAAAGAAATCCTACATTGTTACATCGAAGTTTTCAATTTGGGAATGTTAGTTTATCAGCTTTCGAATTCTAGTAAAATGATTAGAAAAAACAGCTATTTTAACAGTTAAATATAAAAAAAGAAAAATCTTTTTAAGTGAAAAAATAACGTAAATAAGAAAAAAAGTTTGTTAAAGGCGAAATATGACGAATTAAGCAGATTTATAGGTTTTGAGAGTTATTTTTGTTCGTTTTAACCTTTGGATATTTCGACAAAAACATGTTAATATAACATCTGAAAACGTTTTATCCTTAATAATTTTTACAGTTTTATGACAATTACTTTTAAATCTTAACTTATTTATACTGTCATACGAAATAGAAATTTGGGGATGGATAAAACGATAGTAAAAAATTATGAGAGAAATTTGGGGGTTTACGAGATGACCATCAAGGATGCTAAGGCATACGACTCATGGAAAGCTTTTTCAGGTCCAAACCTTGGGTATGTGATAGGACAATATGATCTATTCCAAACAAACCCGGAAGAAGTTGATCCTGAACTGAAAAACTTTTTCGAAATCGCAGGTCCTCCTTCACTTGACGCTACAGTAGGAGCTGCACTTGCAAATTCAACAGTACAATCAGCTGGAGAAGTTCTTCCAATGAAGAAAATTATGTCAGCTGTCAAATTAGCGGAGAATATTCGTACATATGGACACCTTGCAGCGAATATTTACCCGCTAAAAGATACGCCTCTGAATACAGAGCAAATTGAATTTGAAAAATTTGGTTTAACAGAAGCCGACTTAAGAAAAATTCCGGCTGATTTAATCTGTCCACAAGCGCCTGCAAGCGTGAAAGATGGATATGAAGCCGTTGAATATTTGAAACAACTGTATACACAAACAATCGCTTTTGAATTCCACCATGTCAGCGATGTAGAAGAACATGAATGGTTGAACGAAATGGTTGAATCACGTCAAATGTTCCCAACTTTGACAAAAGAGAAAAAAGCATCATTACTTAAACGTTTGAGTGAAGTAGAAGGTTTTGAGAAATTCCTTCACCGTACATTTGTTGGTCAAAAACGTTTCTCTATCGAAGGGGTAGACCCATTAGTTCCAATGTTAGATGAAATGATTTCTGAAACAGTACAACATGGTACATCGAATGTAAATATTGCGATGGCTCACCGTGGTCGTTTAAATGTACTTGCTCATGTACTAGATAAACCTTATGAAATGATTTTCTCTGAGTTCCAACATTCACCTAATAAAGATTTAGTTCCTTCAGAAGGATCAATCGGTGTAACATTTGGTTGGACAGGAGACGTGAAATACCATTTAGGTTTAGATCGTCAAGTTACAAAAGAAAGTACGAAAAAAGTAAGACTTACACTTGCAAACAACCCAAGTCACTTGGAAGTTGTTGGACCAGTTGTAGAAGGATACTCTCGTGCAGCTCAAGAAGACCGTACGCAAAAAGGGTACCCACAACAAGATGTTTCGAAGTCTCTTGCTGTGTTAATTCATGGGGATGCGGCATTCCCAGGGGAAGGTATCGTACCGGAAACATTAAACTTAAGCGGACTAAAAGGATATCAAGTTGGTGGAACGATTCATATTATCGCCAACAACCGAATTGGTTTTACAACGGAAAGTGAAGATTCACGCTCTACAAGATATGCAAGCGATATGGCTAAAGGATTTGAAGTGCCGGTTGTACATGTAAATGCAGACGATCCAGAAGCTTGCTTAGCTGCCGTGCATCTTGCTGTCCTATATCGTGAAAAATACAAAAAAGATTTCTTAATCGACCTAATTGGTTACCGTCGTTTCGGTCATAACGAAATGGATGAGCCATTAGTAACTCAACCGCAAACATATGCATTAGTTCATAAACATCCAACACAAAAAGAACTTTATGCAAAACAACTGATTGAAGCGGGAGAAATCACAGAACAAGAAGCAAAAGCATTAGCAGAACAAGCAGATGCTAAGCTTTTAGAAGCATACAACAAAGTATCTGGAAACAAACCAGAAGAAGAATTTGAATTAGATCCACCAGCAACAATTGCTAATGGTCTACCTAAAATTTCAACTGCTGTTTCAACAGAAGAGCTTGTAGAAATTAATGAGCAGCTTGTTGCATGGCCAGAAGGATTTACACCTAATAAAAAATTAGGAAAAATTCTACAACGTCGTCTAGACTCATTTGGTGAAAATGGAAAAATCGACTGGGCACATGCTGAAACATTAGCTTTTGCATCTATCTTAAAAGACGGTACGCCAATTCGTTTAACTGGACAAGATTCAGAGCGTGGTACGTTCGCACAACGTAATATTGTTCTTCATGATAGCGTTACTGGTCAAACATATTCACCACTTCATACAATCGAGTCTGCTAATGCATCATTTGCGGTTCATAACAGTCCGCTTACTGAAACAGCAGTTCTTGCTTTTGAATATGGTTACAATGTATTTGCACCGGAAACACTAGTATTATGGGAAGGTCAATTCGGTGATTTCGCGAATACTGCTCAAGTTATTTTTGATCAATTTATCGCGGCAGGTCGTGCGAAATGGGGTCAAAAATCAGGTCTTGTTATGCTATTACCACACGGGTACGAAGGACAAGGTCCAGAGCATTCAAGCGCTCGTTTAGAACGTTTCTTACAATTAGCTGCTGAAAATAACTGGACAGTAGCAAACTTAAGCTCTGCAGCGCAATACTTCCATATTCTTAGAAGACAAGCTAAGATTTTGGAAAAAGAAGAAGTACGTCCACTTGTTATTATGTCTCCTAAGAGTATGTTACGTAACCAAGTGATGGCTTCTGCACCAGCAGAATTTAGCTATGATGAATTCCAAACATTCATTGAAACAAAAACATTAGGTCAAAATCCAAAATCAGTAGAGCGTATCGTATTTGCTACTGGTAAATTAGCTGTTGAGCTACGTGATAAAGCAGCTACTCAAGAAGATACAGACTGGTTACAAATTATTAGCCTAGAGGAAATTTATCCATTCCCATTCGAAGGCATTCAAGAAGCACTGAAAAAATATTCTAAACTTAAAGAAATCGTATGGGTTCAAGAAGAACCTAAAAATATGGGCGCATGGACGTTTGTTGAGCCTAGACTTAACGCAGCAGCACCGAACGGTCTTACTGTATCTTATATCGGAAGAAAACGCAGATCTAGTCCATCCGAGGGAGATGCACTTGTTCATAAACAAGAACAAAATCGTATTATCGCTCAAGCACTTACGCGCAATCTAGAGGGGGAAAAATAAGATGGCTGAAGTAAAAGTACCTGAATTAGCAGAATCCATTACGGAAGGTTCGATTGCACAATGGTTAAAACAACCTGGTGATCGTGTAGAAAAAGGAGATTATATCCTTGAACTTGAAACGGATAAAGTAAACGTTGAAATTATTTCAGATTACGCTGGTACACTTACAGAGCAGTTAGCTGAAGAAGGCGATACAGTTCTAGTTGGTCAAGCAGTTGCAACAGTTGATGAAAGTGGTGCAGCGGCAGCACCAGCAGCGCCAGCTCAAGAAGCAGCACCAGCACCAGTTGCTGAAGCGCCGGCAGCGCCTGCGGCAGCACCAGCAGCATCAGCACCAGCACAAGGTGCACCAAAAGAAGAAGCAGTACCAGGACAAGGTGTAATCGCTTCTCCAGCAGCTAGAAAATTAGCTCGTGAAAAAGGAATTGATTTAAACGCTGTACAAGTTGTTGATCCATTAGGACGCGTACGTGTTCAAGACGTAGAAGCAGCTAATAATGCACCAGTTCAAGCAGCGCCTGCGGCAGCACCAGCACCAGCTAAAAAAGCTGCAGCTCCAGAGGTAAATGACGATCGCGTAGAAGTTATTAAAATGACTCGTCGTCGTCAAACAATTGCGAAACGCTTAGTACAAGTACAGGCTGAAGCAGCAATGTTAACTACTTTCAATGAAGTAGACTTAAGTGCAGTTATGGAATTACGTAACCGCCATAAAGATGCGTTTGTGAAAAATCATGATGTTAAACTTGGTTTCATGTCATTCTTCACAAAAGCAGTAATCGGTGCATTGAAACAGTACCCATTATTGAATGCTGAAATTCAAGGCGACCACATCTTGAAAAAGAACTTCTATGATATCGGTGTAGCCGTATCTACAGAGGAAGGTCTTGTTGTACCAGTTGTTCGTGATGCAGACCGTAAAAGCTTTGCTGAAATCGAAAAAGATATCTCTGACTTAGCTGTTAAAGCACGCAACAACAAATTAGGTCTTTCTGATCTATCTGGCGGTACATTTACAATCACAAATGGCGGAACATTTGGTTCTCTATTATCAACACCAATCTTGAATGCACCTCAAGTGGGTATCCTTGGTATGCATACAATCAAAACACGCCCAATCGCTGTTGGAGATAAAATCGAAAACAGACCAATGATGTATCTTGCATTATCTTATGATCACCGTATTGTTGACGGTAAAGAAGCTGTTGGCTTCCTTGTAGCCGTTAAAAATATGCTTGAAGATCCAGAACAACTTCTTCTTCAAGGGTGATTAAATGATTTGGAAAAACCCTCTGTCAAATGACAGAGGGTTTTTCGTCTTAATAAATTTTTTTACCCCACACTTAATAGGGCATTAAGATTTCCACTGATGGAAGTTTCACTTTATACACAAAACTGTAAAAATTTAATTGCTATGATATTAGATTGGTTATGCGTATTCTGATATGATAAAAAGGGAGGATGCGAGGAAGGATGTAGTAAAACGGAATGAATATAACAGATTTAATTAAAGCAGATACAATTATTATGGATCTACAGGCTACATCGAAACGAGCTGTTATAGATGAGTTAGCGAACCAATTAGGAGCTGTAGATCGAGTAATAGATGTTGAACAGTTTATTGCAGCACTTTTAGAGCGTGAAGAACAAGTGACGACAGGAATTGGGGATGGAATGGCTTTTCCGCATGCTAAATCAGAAGCTGTGAAACAGCCGGCGATTTGCTTTGGTAAATCCGAATGCGGTATTGATTTTCAGTCGCTTGATGGAAAGCCTGTTCATTTGTTTTTTCTAATTGCGGTTAATGAACAGGGAGAGATGGATTATCTCGACACACTTTCTACCTTAACGACTTTTTTATTAGATGAACAATTTCGGACACAATTAATGAATGCACAAACGAAGGAAGAGGTCTTAACTTTGTTTCGGGCAAAAGAATACGAAGCAAAGAAGGCATCTGCGAAAAAAATTCTTGCGGTAACCTCTTGTCCAACAGGTATTGCTCATACATATATGGCTGCTGATGCTTTAAAGAAGAAAGCAGAAGAGCTGGGCATTGATTTTAAAGTTGAAACGAACGGCTCAACAGGTGTTAAAAATGCCTTAACAGCTGCAGAAATAGCAGATGCATCGACGATTATTATTGCTGCTGATAAACACATAGATATGAATCGTTTTCGTGGAAAAAGAGTAATTGTTGTGCCTGTTGCAGAAGGAATACGACGTCCAGAAGAGCTGCTGAATCGTGCGGTATTAGAAGAAGTTCCGATTTATCAAGGTCATGAAGAGATTAAATTTGCGACGAAAGGATTTTTTATTTATAAGCATTTAATGAATGGTGTTAGTAATATGCTTCCATTTGTTGTCGGCGGCGGAGTGTTACTTGCTTTGTCGTTTATGTTTGGCGTGAATCCTGATGATCCAAGTTATCACCCATTTGCAAAGGCTTTACATGATATTGGTGGAAGTACAGGAGCCTTTTTCTTACTTGTTCCCGTACTTGCGGGATTTATTGCTAGCAGTATTGCCGATCGACCCGGGTTTGCTCCTGGAATGGTTGGAGGCTTACTTGCAGCTAATGAAGGAGCCGGTTTTCTCGGTGGTCTTGTAGCTGGTTTTTTAGCAGGCTACATTGTTCTCTTGTTGAAGAAATGCTTTGTTTTTTTACCTTTTTCACTACAAGGAATTAAACCTACTTTGCTCTATCCGGTATTTGGGGTCTTAATTACTGGTCTATTTATGATTTTTATTGTAAACGAGCCAGTAACAGCAATCAATGAGGCGTTAACTGTTTGGTTGAAAGGGCTTTCTGGGACCAATGCAATCATGCTCGGTATGATTCTTGGAGCGATGATGGCGATTGATTTAGGGGGTCCGCTCAATAAGGCGGCATTTACTTTTGGGCTGGCCGCAATCGAAGCGCACAGCTTTGGACCACAGGCGGCGATTATGGCGGGAGGGATGGTCCCTCCACTTGGAATTGCGATGGCGACAACTCTCTTTAAAAGTAAATTCACGGAAACAGAAAGAAAATCGGGTATGACCAATTATCTTTTAGGTGCTTCCTTTATAACAGAAGGAGCGATTCCTTACGGAGCAGCAGATCCAATACGTGTTATTGGGAGCTGTACCATTGGAGCGGCTATAGCAGGTGCACTAACCATGCTATTTGAAATTACATTGCCTGCTCCGCATGGCGGAGTATTTGTTATTCCTCTTGTGAATCATCCATTACTGTATTTAATCAGTATATTGATTGGTTCGTTCATTACAGCATTGCTATTAGGTATATGGAAAAAACAATTATAGACGATGCAAGGAGCTACTTTATGATAGCTCCTTTTCTTTTTTATCTTCTATAGAAATTTGAAGAAAAACACGGTTGCAAATAGCTTTTTGTATAATAATTCCTTTTTTTCCTTGGTAATATTTTAGCCCTGAATTCTCTCTTTAAGTTTGTTATTCTAATTAAGGAGCTAAACGAGGAGGGATATAATGAAATACACGTATATAATGTCATTTATTGTGACAGCTATTATTGTTGTTTTAAGTCTTTTCACTCCACGCGAAATGCCGTCGAATACAATATCCGCTATAGAAAAAAAACCTCATATACAATCAAATAAAAATGAGAGCAATCAGTTCTCTAAACCATTAAAGAAAGAAGAGAAAGAATTATTAGCAAGACTTGTTCACGCAGAAGCAAAGGGTGAACCATATCAAGGAAAAGTTGCCGTTGCCACGGTTGTGTTAAATCGTGTAGAGCATGAGGATTTTCCAGATACGGTTCATGAGGTAATTTATCAAAAGAATCAGTTTCAACCAGTGGCGAATGGCCATATCAACCAAAAGCCAAGTAAGGAAGCTGTTCAAGCCGTGGATGACGCTTTGGAGAATCATGATGAATTAACGGATGCTCTTTACTTTTGGAATCCAAGTATTTCAGATGTTGAATGGATGAATACACTGGATGTTGTAAAAGTGATTGGGGATCATCATTTTGCAATTTAAATGGAGAAGAGAAGGACCGTTTGCACAGTTTAAGACGTTGTGTGTACGGTCTTTTTTATGTAGAGTTTTTGGCTTCATAGGGTATAATAGGGAGAAGAAGGAGGGTTTGTATTATGGCAAATACGCATGTGTTTACCCGAAAAGAAGAGCTTGTGAATGCTATCACACATGGGATTGGTGTGTTGCTTAGCATCGCAGCTTTAGTATTTTTAATTATTTACGCTGCACAGCAAGGGACGGCTTGGCATGTTACCTCTGCAACCATTTATGGGGTGTCAATGCTCCTGTTATATGCTTCCTCTACGCTTGTCCATAGTTTTCCTGAGGGAAAAGTAAAAGATTTGTTTGAAATTTTTGACCACTCTGCTATCTATATCTTTATTGCAGGAACGTATACACCGATTATGTTGCTTGTTATTAAAGGGGCACTTGGCTGGACATTGCTCGGTATCGTGTGGGGAGTAGCTGTTGTTGGTGTAGTGTTTAAAGCCTTTTTTGTGAAAAAGTTTCTTTTTATCTCAACGATTTTGTATATTGCTATGGGATGGCTTATTGTCATTGCCTGGGAGCCTTTAACAGCTACGTTACCATCGGCAGGTATTCAACTTCTTGTTGCAGGGGGCTTATTGTACTCATTTGGGGCAATATTTTATGTATGGCGAGCTTTTCCTTTTCATCATGCGGTATGGCATATTTTTGTATTAGCGGGCTCTGTCGCTCATTTTTTTGCTGTATTATTTTATGTGATTCCTCAGTAAGAAACAGGTTTGTGATAAATCTGTTTTTTTATTTTGTCTACATTTTTAATCGGATCTCTGTTTGAGAAGTGAACAATTAGGAAATAGCTAATATATACAACTTAAGGAGGGGTAACAATATGAAAAGTAAACTGAAACTTGTACCATTCTTAGCCGTTATCATGTTAGCTGGTTGTGGAGATCAGGATGAAGTAAATAATCCACCAGCTGAGAATAATGAGACAACAGAGAATAATACCCAAACGAATAATGAGACATCAGCCTTTTCGTTTAAAGAGTTTGAATTAGATGTAGATTACAAAGGGACGAATCAAGATTATGAAGTTGAATATGATACTTTAGAGGGAAAAACAGAGGCGTCTATTGAAGATTCTATAAATGACAAAAATCTTCATGGAGATGAAGCGATGAAAGAGTTAACGCCACTGTTTGAGCAATTAACATTTAATCAAGATACACCGCAAGCGGAAGTTATCCAAGAAGTATTGAAGGTGTTTCAGTTAAAAGATGATTATCAAGAATTTGACCTTGAAGTAACATTTGAGGACGGCACGAAAAAACAATATGAGCAACACCAATAATGAAGAAAGAATGGCGCGGCATACATACGTTGTCAAACAAGTGTTAATATAGTAAAATAGTCTTTATATAACAAAGGGGTTATATAAAGATATTCTACTCGGACTTATGGGGATAGGGCCGTAATCGATAGTGAACTATCGTTAGTAAAAAAGCTACCACTAAATTATTTAGTGGTAGCTTTTTTTTTACTAAATATTTCCTAAGAAATAGTCGCTTTTTTCGGAAGCATTTTGGCAGTTTCAAGTCTCGATCGAATTAAAATGCCAATCCATGCAGCTAAAAAGGCCTTAATGATACCTCCGATGATAAAAGGAGCAAACCCTCCTAGAAAAGCTGCTTCCCACGTTAAAGAAGCAAAAAACTTTAACCAAATAGTACCGATTGTTAGGTTAATAATCATTCCAACGATGTTTGCAACAAAAGCCGTCGAAATACTAAAGCGTGTTTTTTCAAGAATGAATCCGATAATGAAAGCAGAAATGACAAAGGAAAATAAGAATCCACCGGTTGGCCCGAAAAGTTTGCCTAGTCCTCCAGTCATTTGAGCATATATAGGTACACCTGTTGCACCGATAAATAAATATAATACTACAGAATATGTACCATAACGTGCACCTAAAATGGTGGCAGCAAGCCCAATAGCAAGTGTTTGACCTGTGATTGGGACAAGCGGTAAGGGAATGATAAGTTGAGAAAAGATACCTATTAATGCAGCAAATAAGGCGATAATCATCATCATTCGCAGCTTTTCATGGCTGTTATTCATAATAGCCTCCTATTGTAAACTATAATTGTATTTTTAGTTAACAAATAAAATTTTAATAGGATTTAGGAAAACTGTCAATCTATTTATGGATTTTACCATAATTATGAAACTTTAGGCGGAAGTGATGCGTATAGAATAGTAGAGTTAACCAAAAAAAGGGGATAGTTGAAGGGGTAGGGATTATATATATAAGGGTGAAGCTTATGGAGATATTTGGTGTGTCGTTGCAAACAGCTTATCTTTATGGACTTATTATTTCAGGAGCAGTTACATTTCTTTTTATTTTATTTCATGATGTGTTTAGCGGTTTTGAACTCCCCGACATTTTTAATCCGACGCTTGTTTTTAGTTTTTTCACACTCTTTTTTGCTATTGCTTTTCTTTTTACATGGGGTACAGGACTTCATGAATGGCTCGTAGCTAGCTTATCATTTGTTATTTCCCTAATCATGGTAACTTTATTGAATCTATTTATTCTTATACCGATTTCAACTGCTGAGGAATCGCTTGCCTTTACAGAGGATGATCTTCAAGGAAGGGTAGGACGTGTTTTAACGGCTGTACCGGTTGATGGATTTGGTGAAGTGTTAATTGAGAGTAATAGTGGGAATATTGCTAAACCTGCTGCAAGTTATAACAATGAGGCGATTCCTTTTGACACGAAGGTGCTCGTTATTGAAGTGAAAGAAGGCGTTTTATATGTTATCGCTTATAAGCAAATTTAAGGGGAATGAGGAGGTTTGCTATGATTTGGATTGTTATTGCGGTAGTTGCTTTTTTATTGATTGCTCTATTAGCCGTTTTTGTGACCAAATATCGTACAGCTGGTCCAGATGAAGCTTTAATTGTAACCGGGAGTTATTTAGGCAATAAAAATGTGCATATTGATGAATCCGGCAATAAAATTAAGATTGTTCGTGGTGGAGGTGCTTTCGTACTTCCTGTTTTTCAACAAGCGGAACCTTTAAGCTTATTATCCAGTAAGCTCGAAGTCTCGACACCGGAAGTATATACAGAACAAGGTGTACCTGTGATGGCGGATGGTGTATCTATCATTAAAATTGGTGGTTCAATTACAGAAATTGCAACGGCAGCCGAACAATTCCTTGGGAAATCGAAAGAAGATTTAGAGCAGGAAGCTCGTGAAGTATTAGAAGGTCATCTTCGTTCGATTTTAGGGTCGATGACCGTTGAAGAAATTTATAAAAATCGTGAGAAATTTTCGCAAGAGGTGCAGCGTGTAGCTTCTCAAGATTTAGCGAAAATGGGGCTTGTTATTGTTTCTTTCACGATTAAAGATGTTCGAGATAAAAACGGTTATTTAGAATCATTAGGAAAACCAAGAATTGCTCAAGTGAAGCGTGATGCAGATATTGCGATGGCCGAAGCGGAAAAAGAAACGAGAATTAAGCGAGCGGAAGCCGCCAAGGATGCCCAAAAAGCTGAGCTTGAACGCGCTACAGAAATTGCGGAAGCTGAGAAACAAAATAAACTGAAGATTGCGGAGTATCGCCGGGAACAAGATATCGCCAAAGCTCGTGCCGACCAAGCATATGATTTGGAAACAGCACGAGCGAAGCAGGAAGTAACCGAACAAGAAATGCAAATTCGGATTATTGAACGTCAAAAGCAAATTGAGCTAGAAGAAAAGGAGATTTTGCGAAGAGAGAAGCAATATGATTCTGAAGTGAAGAAAAAAGCGGACGCTGATCGCTATGCTGTAGAGCAAGCCGCATCTGCGAATAAAATGAAACAAATTACAGAGGCGGAGGCTAATAAATATAAAGTTGAAGCGATGGCGAAAGCAGAAGCAGAGCGGGTTCGTATGGATGGGCTTGCTAGAGCTGAAGCACAAAAAGCGCAAGGGGAAACGGAAGCGGAAATCATTCGCTTAAAAGGGGTTGCCGAAGCGGAAGCGAAGCAAAAAATTGCTGAAGCATTCGAGCAGTTCGGCCAAGCGGCTGTGATGGATATGATTTTAAAAATGCTTCCTGAATATGCGAAGCAAGTAGCTAGTCCACTAGGAAATATTGATAAAATTACGGTTGTGGATACGGGGGGCAGCAGTGAAAATGGCGGTGCCAATAAAGTTACAGCTTATGCAACGAACTTAATGTCTACCTTACAAGAATCTTTAAAAGCTTCTTCAGGTATTGATGTGAAAGATTTGTTAGAGAATTTCTCTGGTAAACAAATGATGCTGCCGGAAAAAAGTGTTAACGAAACAATGCCTGTTAGTCGAGAAAGTACAGCGGATAATTAAAATAAAGTGAAACTTCCATCAGTGGGGAGCCTTCATCTTCTGCTGGTGGCTAGTTAACCCAATCCGACCTTTACGGGCAGAGTTATATCCCTCACCTGCCTTCTTGTTTTTCGTATAAGCTGGAGGCGGGGGTTTACTGCCCGTTAAGTGTCGGGTAAACATGGGGAAGGGCATAGGGCTCTTCCTTTTTAGTATTTCTAAATATTAGCCTAAGCAGAGCAGGTAAAGCTTGCATAGATTTTAAGGAAAAAAGATATTTACTATATAGGGGAGGAAAAGAATATGAATCCAGAATTACAATCTGTTCCGGTTTCATTTGATATACATAATGAAAGACGTCCATTTGGCCGCCTAGGATTTGGTTTTGGGCGCAGACCATTCGGCTTTGGTTTCGGTGGATCGTTTTTCGGTGGTTTTCTAGGAGGGCTTGCGGCAGGTGCTTTACTTGCAGCTCCATACGGATATGGTTACGGATATCCATATTATTCATATCCATATTATTGGTGACGTTTAAAAGACCAGGATAGTCCTGGTTTTTTATTTGATGATGTTAAAATAATGATGTGAACTTGGCAGCATCATGAGAGTTTTAATTAGTAAAGGTATCTAGCATTATGAAAAGATTGTAATTCTCTCTTTAACGAAGTATAGTGAAAGGTCCTAAAGTGAAAAGCAAATTCATCAAAGAATAAATGTTGTTCGGGGTCAAAACTGTAACATTCTAAAAAATGCTCAATGATAAGTGGTTGTTCCACTGTATCAAATAGTCCTGTTACATCAATTTGATAATGAAATTGTTCATAAAGATTATAATAGCCTGTATTGTCAAAAGCTTGTTTAATTAAGTGTGTATCCATGAACTTTACGCCTCCTGTATCAATATACCTGTTTTTTATATCTTTTATTCAGGAGAAGACGGAAAAAACGCACAGCCAAGATGTTTAGCTGCGCGTTCTTTGAGAAGATTTATTGATACATTTCAGCAATTTGCTTTTGCAAGTCTTTATTATTTAAGTACTCATCGTATGTCATTTGTTTATCAATAATGCCTTTAGGTGTAATTTCAATAATACGGTTTGCAATTGTTTCTGTAAACTGATGATCGTGAGAAGCAAAGATTAAAGAACCTTTAAAAGCAATCAGTCCATTATTCAAGGCTGTGATAGATTCTAAGTCAAGGTGACTCGTTGGTTCATCTAACATTAATACGTTTGAGCCGCTTAACATCATTTTAGAAAGCATACAACGTACTTTTTCCCCACCGGATAGAACACTTGCTTTTTTCATTACTTCTTCGCCAGAGAAAAGCATGCGGCCTAGGAAACCGCGTAGGAAATTTTCTGTTTGATCATTCGGTGAGAATTGACGTAACCAGTCTACTAATGATAACTCGCATCCTTCGAAGAATTCTGCGTTATCTTTCGGGAAGTAGGCTTGAGAAGTCGTTACACCCCATTTGAATGTACCGCTATCAGGCTCCATTTCACCAGCAAGGATTTTAAATAATGTTGTTTTGGCAATTTCATCTTTACCAACAAGTGCAATTTTATCATCTTTATTCATAATAAAGCTTACATTGTCTAATACTTTGACACCATCAATCGTTTTAGAGATACCTTCGACACGAAGTAGATCGTTTCCGATTTCACGATCTGGTGTGAAAGCAACATATGGGTATCGACGAGAAGATGGTTGAATATCATCTAACGTAATTTTATCGAGTAATTTTTTACGAGAAGTTGCTTGACTTGATTTGGATGCATTCGCACTAAAGCGAGCAACGAATGCTTGTAATTCTTTAATTTTCTCTTCTTTTTTCTTATTTGCATCTTGTGCCATTTTAAGAGCAAGTTGACTAGATTCATACCAGAAATCATAGTTACCAACATAAATTTTAATTTTACCAAAGTCAAGGTCAGCGATATGTGTACATACTTTGTTTAAGAAGTAACGGTCATGTGAAACAACAATCACGGTATTTTCAAAGTTAATTAAAAATTCCTCTAGCCATTGAATGGCTTTTAAGTCAAGGTGGTTGGTCGGCTCGTCAAGAAGAAGAACGTCAGGTTTTCCAAATAGCGCTTGGGCAAGTAATACTTTTACTTTTTCGCCACCTGTTAATTCTGCCATTTTCTTATAATGAAGATCTTCACCAATTCCTAATCCTTTAAGAAGGATGGCTGCTTCTGAATCAGCTTCCCAACCATTCATATCAGCAAATTCGCCTTCCAGCTCAGCTGCTCTCATACCGTCTTCATCTGTAAAATCCTCTTTCATGTAGATTGCATCTTTCTCTTGCATTACTTGATACAATCTCTCGTGCCCCATAATAACCACTTTCAATACTTCTTCTTCTTCATATTCGAAATGGTTTTGTTTTAGGACAGCAAGGCGTTCGCCTGGCCCCATGTGAACGTCGCCAGATTGTGCTTCAATTTCACCAGAAAGGATTTTTAAAAATGTAGATTTACCAGCCCCATTTGCCCCGATTAATCCATAACAGTTACCAGGTGTGAACTTTATATTAACATCTTCAAATAGTTTACGGTCACCATAGCGTAAACCAACATTATTTACAGTAATCATTTATTTACATTCCTCCAAAAAGTCAATGGTATCAACGTTTCTAGCACTTTCTTTAACTATTTTTGACGTTGAATTGCACGAGGCACAGTTTACAACCGTGTATATTTTAAACTGTGCCTCGCTAAATTGTACCCTATTTCAGTGAAAAGTTAAAGGATTGTTCGGTGAGGTCGGAAAGATATCATAACTTATAAGTAACTGGGTATGAGAGAACTCGTGGATATTTTAAAAAACAAGAGCAGCGGGCATCCTACAGGGTGCTTTTTTGTGTGTGCCAGGCATGGCAACTATCTAGGTGGTGAAAGCCCACTGTGGGGGACGCATCGACCAACCACTAAGGAAGCGTAAGGGTTTAAGATGAATAATAAATCATAAAATAAAGCTCGTTAGAATATATATTAGGGGCTATATACAGTTTGTGTATGCAATGACCACCGAAAATAGATTTTTTACTAATTATTCAAGGGCTATTGTTCTTACACTCCTTGAGGTAGAGGCATCTCTGTTGATTTTTTGATAAATCATCTTAGGAGAAGTTTATAGGCTCTATAGGGAGTGAGGAATCTTGAACTCCCCCCACTTAGCTAACGCTTGAAGTGGGGGGATTCCTACGAACACCAGTGTATCCACTAGTTATGGAGTAGGCTCTACCCGTAGTCCCTACGGTGAAAGCAGAAATATCTTGTACGTTGACTCCCCACACTCCCTACTCTGCTTGGTTTTCGCTACTTCGGTGAGTGTGGGGCGATTAGAACGTTGAAGATTTTACCTAGCAGACGTTTTTCCTGCTAGAACCCATATCTTCAGTTTTCAAAGACCAACTTACAAGTATAGAATAGTGCGAATGTTCGTATTGTTTAACCATTTTGGCTAAAGCCAACCGACATTCATCCCCCACTTACTCATTGGGCTACGCCCTTCATATTCCTTGAAGTGGGAGTCTTCTGTTGGGAAATGATAAAAAACTTCTTTTGAAACCCATAGGATAAAAGGACTAAAAAAAGAGAAAAGTAGGTTATTTTTCAATTTTTATGAAACTTTTTGATAGGTTTATTCGTTTAACTAGTAGGTACTGTTAACTAAAATGGTTCATCACCATTTAACAGTGTTCTATACATAGCTAAATACTATAAAAGCAGTTTGAAAGGAGGGAAGTGTAGGAAGTGCCGATAAAATATATAATTGTTCTCATATATGCTTGTTTTCTTTTAGTCTCCTGTTCAACTCCTATTTCACCATCCGCTCAAGAAGATAAAGAATTAGCGATGATTGAAGAAAAATTGTCTCTAAAAGCGAAAGTATTTGAATTAGAAGAGCAAATTCGCTGTATGCAAGAAAAGGAAGATATCGCTTATTTAGTAGATGGAGAGATATATCGTTTCTTATTGGCTGTACAGGATCAAAATATTAATGAAGTAGAAAAGCGGGTTACTGAAGAAGCAGAAGTACAGTCTACACATATTACTTTTGAAAATGGGACCTCTCTTTTTTACCGGAATTTTAATGAAGAAAATCGAATTCAGTATTTACGATTACGCAAATATAACCTTCATGAGAATACAGGCAGTTTTCTTTACGAATTTTACCAGGGGAATAAAGAAAGTCAAATGGTTTTAGTATCTATTGATGTGGTGAAGGAAGAGAAAAGCTGGAGAATTAGGCATGTGACAAAGGAGGTTTAATAGGTGTAAAGGGAGTTGGAAAGCCTCCCTTTACAACGTTACTTCTCTCATTAAATCATGAATATTTTCCCATGCATAAGCTACTTGAATTAGTTCTTTTCCATAGATAGAAATCGGTTTTGACGCAATAAGTTTTCCGCCCATTGAGGTATAAAAAGCGCGATTTACATTCTCTTCTAATGCCCAAATGACGACATTTTTATACTCCTTTGTAATTAAGATATCAAGAATGGGCTTGATAAGCTGTTTACCAATGCCTTGTCGTTGATACTCCTTCAAAATATAAATCGCGTAAATTTCCCCTTGATAAACAGGGTCTCTCGTTTGCTCGGTTCCACCAGCAGCAAAGCCGATAATTTCTCCATTGGCATTTTCCGCTACAAAGATCGCAGAATGGATGGTCTTTAAATTTCTTCTCCAATGCTTTGTCCGGCTCTCAATCGTTAATGAGTTTAAATAATCATCGGGAATAATGCCTGCATATGTAGAGCGCCAAGTTTCAACATGAACATGGGCAATGCCGGTTACATCTTCTTCCGTAGCTTTTCTAATGTTCAAAAAATCACTTCCGTTTTTTGTTTAGTTACAAATATGATGGTGTTGATTTTTAGGTTTCTCTCCTGTTTATGGAGCTTTTATCCACCATATTATTTAACATAACCTTAATTATATTAAACCGTATACAAACATGTCACCTTCTATGTTTTTTAAACTGTACATAAGTGGTACACTAGTATACTGTTTAAGATTATAAAGTAAAAATATAGGGGAGTTTTTTAT
>NZ_JBALMU010000123.1:0-13654 GCF_036962285.1 Bacillus sp. JJ634 | reverse complement strand
CAGTTACTTGAATAAGAATTTCTATTTTTGCTGTTCAATCCATTTATCAAAGTAATGTTCCAACTTATCTTCAATTTTCTCATTACTACTGATTTCTACTTCAAACAAATAAATACCTTCTTCTGGTAAAGTGCCTTTACGTACAATTGGAAGCTCAGACAATAATCCGTCGGTATAGTAAACTTCCCAAACGTTATCATCTGTCTCAAATGCTGTTGCTTCGTGTAGAATATCATCATTATCGTCATAACGAACGATATGATAATGTTCGTAATCAACATACACTCCGTCTGATAAATCCATTGAAAATTTAACAAATATATGTTGTTTCAATTCTTCAAATAATTTTTTATCTAACCTTAAAGTAACAACATATCCATATTCTACTCCATCATCATCAATTATCGTACACTCTTCATAATCGAAGACCCAATCCATAATGGCATCTCGTAATTTCAAATAACCGTTAAGGTGTTTAGGTAAAGAAATTTTATAATTTAGCTTCATATTTAGCTTCCTTTTCACTTTATTCTATATCTCGTTTGACCTATCTAAGTTCAACTAACCTGCTTCGTAGTAGAATAAGAAAAAAGCGATACCTTTTATTCAAGTATCGGACCCTTTAGTTGAAGAAGCCTTTATTTTTCAAATCTCACTAACGTTTTTTCTGGTATTTCAATCTGGTCAATATCAAAGTTATTGATTTGGAGAGTTATCTCACCCTCTCGATTATCAGTTTCTTCTCCAATCCAACAGCTATACAGTTCAAAATAATCCCCTTTTTCAAGATAACTGTCCATTCTTTTACAAAGTTCTAACAGCTTTACTTTTGATTCAGCACACGTTTCTTGATTCATATATTCCGAAATCTCAATTCCCCAATGACTTGATACCTCGTAAACATAAGGGGTAGTAAACTGATATTTCCTTACATTTTGCAGTTCGCTTTCTCCTGCAAAACATCTTCCAATGTAAAAAGAAGCGTCTGAATATTCATCATCGTTAATTGTTAATTCTATATTACAGCCAATGTAGGAAGCTAAACTCATTCTCATTCACTCCTTTGGTAATCCTTTTAAACTATTCTGCCCTATAGTTGAATCAGAAAAAGCGATACCCCTTATTGAAGCATCGCACTCATTTAGACTAGTCAGATATATTCTTGATTAAGCGAATCATCATTCTTGGTATAAACATTAAAATGTTCCAAACTAATTCACATAAGATTGACTCTAAAATTGAATCTCGAATTTCAATAAGTATGTTTTTAAAAATGCCGCCCTGACCCTTCTTTTTCTTTTTCTCTTTCCTGATTTTCATCCTCTATCTCCTAATAACTCAATATCTACTATTTCACTCCTACTAATAATTGTAGCATTTTGTAATTTAATGAGTAGCCTTGTTTCATTAACCTGCTCCGTTACTTGAAGAAAAAAGCATTACTGCTGTTTCAGTAATGCACTCATTAGTTCAACAAAATTTCTCTGAAATTATCTATATGGAAGTGAAACCAATTAAGTCCAATTACAGTAGGTGACGCACATAAACCCTCAAACTCTAAATGATTTTTTTCGTATGTAAAAGGACCCATTACATTTATATCGCTACCAAGTTGATTGACCAACCGAAGAACATAAAACACTGCTTTTTCAGGTTCTTCAATTTGAAGTTTAGTCTTACACTCTAGCTCAAATAACGTCTCATCTTTCCAATATTGTTGCAGTGATAAGATTTCCATTTCACCAATTTCTTGATTTAGTCTCTTTATTACTCTTTGTGCTTTTTCTTTTGAAGTTGCATTTATATACATACGCCATTCGATTGTCTTAAACATCCTATACTCCTTAAATTTTTTGCTAATAATACATTAACTTAATTTTATCATTTCTTCTTGAACTAACCTGCGACGTTAGTACAAGAAGCGACTGTTCTTATTGAACAATCGCCCCCGTTTGTTGAACAAGATTGACTTAATCTTCGACTACTTCAATCAAATCAGTATGAATAGTAACAAAATACGTTTCTAATAATTCCATTAACTTCTGATTAAGCTTGTAATATTCATCGTTCGCCTTTTCGATGACATCATAAAATTCAGCTTCTTCAATCTCGTCATTTTCTAAAGCAACGTACAACCTCCACATTTCTTTGCCATACTTCTTCTCAATAATTGCATAATCGTGAGCACCAATTTTCTCAAGGATACCTATTAGTTCGTTCAAGTAATTATCTATCCCTACCTTTTCGATATCCCATTTAAACCACGTAAATAAGCTTTCGTGACCCCCACTTTCAAGCTCAGAATAGTATTGATAGACAATGAATGCTTCGTATAAATTTTTATCTTCAGTTAAATAATCATACTCAATTAACAGAGTAGTAACGGCGTTCCATATATCAGTCTTACTCAATAAATTTTTTCTTTTCATTTTAGGTTTCACAGCATTCCCTCCAACAAATATTTAATGCTATATTACCATTTCTTCTTAATTTCTTGTTGAACTAACCTGCCAGTTAGTTGAAGAAGAAAATCAACACCGTTCTTTAACAGAGCCTATTTTTTAAAGAACCAACAGGGCCCCGTATCAGAATTGAATATTCAAATAGACTCGTATATCGCTTGAATTTCGGTTTTTATAGGATTTGGATACACTTAGTACCTGAAACTTTTTTTGAAGTTCTTCGATAGCTTTTTGAACCTCTATTGATGTTCCTTCCAGTCGGATTTTCGTCATGTTCTGCACCTCCAATATTTTACTTTTTACCTTTTTTCTTTTTTATTTTATTTTTTACGAAGCTGATTCAACGCTTCTTTCGCCTTTTCAAAGTCTGTTTTCCCATACCTCAGTATCATGTCGGTTGATTCTAAGCCTGTAATCGTTTGAATGACATGTGCAGGAACACCGTTATTGACAAGCAGTTGAATGCCTGTATGACGAAGTTCTGATGCTTCCACCTTCCAAACACCTGTTATCCATTCATCTCCACTTTTTTCTCGACCAATTTGAGAAAAGATTTTTTGCACGGTTCTAATGGCTGTGCGTTTCCCTCGATTAGAGACGAACAACGACTCATGTTGTTGGAAATACTTACGCACTTCCCGATGGATGGCTTCTGTAATGATGTCTTCTATCTCCCCATTTTTATGGGCAATGTCGATATTCTCTTTTCGTATCACCGAGTCTTCTTGTTTAGGTTTCTGTCCATTTTTTAGCTGTTCTCTTAATTTATCGATTTCCTCCCTATTCACTTCAATGGTAAGAGATTCTATAAAGGTCAAGATACCTTCTAATTCTTTTTCCTCTCCATCAAACTTGAAAGGTCTGCCCCTTTTTAGATGTCTCCATTGTTTTTCCACTTCGATTTGTTCATCATATTCATTTCTGAATTCGATATAATTCTTTAAATCTTTTGCCAAATCATACGGGATGGGGATGATTCGTTTGTTTCTGCCTTTTATCATCAGAACAGGATTTTTTTTATCCAAAGATACATCCTGAATATCTAACATGACGACTTCCCGAATGGTCAAACAAGCATCTAAACATAAACGAAACATCAATAAATTCCGAAAATGGTCTCTTACTGAACTTCCATAGAGTCCCCATGGCTCTTCAATAAAATTGTTTTGTGCGGTGTAAAACCGCCTTTCTAAGAATCCTTCTGCCTGTTCGATTCGATAATCCTGCAAGCTTCTTGGTTTGCTTTTTTTAAGGTTTGGAAGGACAGGCAGTCCTTTTCCTGCTTCTTCCCGATGGATAGGGTTATCGATAAATACACTGTATTTCAACACCGATACAAATAGACGATGAATGTAATGGGGTGACAATTTCTCTTCTTTTAAATGAGAAATAAAGGAACGAACGATTTCTTCGTTAAAATGCGGGTAATCTTGATAATAATGAACTATCAGCCATTCAAAAAACCGTTCTAGTCCATAGATATAGGCGTTCTTCGTGTTTTCTGCCATGTCTAATGTTTCTGCAAAAGAATGAATGGTTTCTCTCGTTTCTTTATGTTTTTCAAAGTAAGTGAATTCTTCTTTGATTCGCTGTTTTCTTTCACGTATCGTATCAACAGAAAAATTCGGTTCTATGACAATTCTTGGTGTTTCCCCTTGCATGTAAAAGATATCATCTGCTCCTGTATGAAGGTCTCCATCATGAAATAGAACCGTTTCCCACTGTTTCGGATTCAGTTTCACTCCAAACTCTTTTTCGATAGCATCTTTAGAACGAATAAACACTTCTTCCAACGCATCTAAAACAAATAAGGTGACTTCTTGAACCGCGATGTTTGGTGAGATTAAGCCAGACAAGCGAATTCGCTTGCTTGCAGCATCATATTCTATATCTAATCCTCCGACTCCTACCTTGTCTCCATACTCTTTAAATCCTGCTCCAAGGTCAATCAAAAGGTTGTTGCTGTTTTTATCTCGTGATACATGTGTAGTTACCGTCACGATATCCGTTTCATACGCACGAATTATTTCATGAATCATATCGGTCTCCCCTTCCCTTCTCTTTCTGCCAAATTACATAGATATTTTTTAATAGATAAATAGGCAAATCGAAACAAAAAGATAAGATGAACACAAAGTCCATCCTATCCATCTATTTTATCGATTTACTGCGTTTTCCTTTTCAAACTTATTCGCCTTTTGCAAATTCGTTTAGTTCTTCTTCTGTTACAATGCCTTTTTTAATCAACCAATCTTTCATGGCTTCTGCAAAAATCGCTGATTTATTGATTTTTCTTTCTTTGTTTAAAATGAAATCATACATTTTTGTATCATTTTCTTTTTCTTCCGCAATGTATCGTTCCAACGGGATATTCATATAACCAGGCAACTTGATATTACATGGAAATAGTTTATGTAAGTTGTCTTTATGAATGTTTTGCACCCATTCAGAAACAGGTGTTTCTACCGTCTTCTCTTGTTTTTCTTCTGTTGCTTTCGTTCCTTCTTCTGTCGTCGTTACCTCTACTGCATCATCTTGTTTTGGTTCTTCTTTAGGTTTAACCCCTTGTTGCTTTATAGTAGGTAAGCTATTATCAGGGTAAAATCCAACACTTTTTCTATCTCTAGCCATTATATATTCAACTCCTTCATAATATTTTGAAATATTGCTCGTGGTCTGGACGCTTCTGTCAGCACCCATGGTTTTTTATTTTTATAAAGAGAATCACTGAATGCAATCGTTTTTGGAATGACAGTTTTTGTTACGGTCACTCCGTGTTCTTTGCAATACTTACGGCATTCTCTTAACGTTTCTTTATGTAAAGTAGTAGATTTCTGAACCTTTGTCGGAACAACCCCGCAAATTTTTAAATTTGGATTTTTTTCTTTAAAGTTATCAATGGCTTGAATGGTTTTTATCATGCTTCGTACACTAAATATCTCTGGGTGGAAGGGTACAATCGCCTCATCTATCGCATGCAACACATTCATCAAATTTAATCCGAAACTAGGTGGCGTATCTACAAATATGACATCGTACTTGTCTCGAACTTTATCAATTGCTCCTTTTAACAGATACGCGAAATTCGGATAATCTTCTGGATTTGTTAACACATCCATTTCGAAGTAAGACATATCATCATTGGATAAGGCAACATGAAGATTAGGGGACACTTCCACCACGACCTCTTCGATATCTATCTGTTTGGATAACACATCATACATGGTATTCTCATAAGCATCAGGATTTAGCCCGAATGAATACAACACATTTGATTGGTTGTCCACATCAATAATTAACACTTTTTTCCCTTGTAAAGATAATTCCGAAGCCATATTTGTACAAATCGTGCTCTTCAAAACTCCGCCTTTGTTTTGGATAACACCATAAACCTTTGCTTTTTTATCATTTATATTTTTTGTCATTATTTTTCCTCCTCATCCCTAAATGGGTATATGGTTACTTTCATTGATTTTTGAATTAGTCCTTTGTAAAAAGTAAAATTTTTTTCTTTTTACTTTTTTTATTTTACTAAGCAAAAAAACACATCCCAAGATTCGAATGTGTTTTTTTATTTTCCATATTTTAATAAACAGGTACTCTAGACATGAAATGCAAGTTGTCTCTGATGATTTAAACGCTCGTAATTCTTCACGAACAACCTTATGTCCAACACTTCATTCTTTTTATATTTTACTTTTTATTTTCATAAAAAGATGCGCTCCCAAACGGGAACGCATCGATTACGGAAAAATAATGACATACCTTCTATTCAATGGATTTTCTTCTTTTTCCTGTTTTTAATTGATAAATTCGATTTCGATATTAAACTCAAAGTTTTTTCGGTCAGGATGTCGGGTCATAAGACTCCGAATCTCAGATGGCATGTCTCGTGTGTAATATACGGCTTTTACAAAGTTTTTTACATACTCGTTCTGTATCTCAGTATCTGCCTCGTGCAGACGGTTTAAGTTTTCAATAATGGCAGTCGACCGTGCTTCCTTCGCAGTTGTATCGATACCATGTTGTTGTTGTAAAAGTAATTCTTCTCTTTCTTTTTCTAAATTCTCTATGGTTTGTTTGATTTCTTGGATTTTTTGTTTGTAATAGGCGCGGTCACTATCGTCAGCGTAGAGGTCATCCTCCCTACTCCTCTTAAGAGCTCGTTTTTGAATCGCTAATTGCTTCTCCACGCTTTCCAATCTTTGATTTACCTCTTCTTCTATATCGGAATAATCCTCAGCTAACATTTTTTCTAGTTCTTTTTTGACATCTTCCTTGTATTTGTTTAATTCCCCCATAAAAGCCTCCACGACAGGTTTTACATTGATGCCTGCGTTCATGCATTTTTCTCCACTTTCAGGCAGAAGATTGTGGCAAACTTTCACATAATATTCATCTGACTTATTATCTTTACGGATAGCCATTTTTCTTCCGCACTTTCCGCAAAACAACAAATCTTTTAAAATGGTGGGTTTGGCTGTGACGAACGCTCTTTCTCGTACTTTATTTGCATGTTCAGCTCGTGCTTTTCGTGTTTTATTCGCCTCTTCCCATTCGTCAGGATGAATAATATACGGATGAGCATTAGGTGTTTCCACAGTTTCGACAACTCGGTAGATGTACTTGCCATTTTCTTTTGTTCGTTTTCGACTATGAAACAGCACCGTTCCTTTATACACAGGATTCCGAATAATTCGTTTGATGGTTGGAAGATTAAAGAATTTGGCTTTTTTCGGTTTATTTCCTTCAGCATTCAGAATATCCCGTATTTTAAAACTGCCAAGTCCTGCTGCATGAAGTTTGAAGATATCTCTCACAATTTTTGCTTCTACCTCGTTGATTTCTAATTTTCTGCTCTTTGGGTGCCGTGTATATCCAAACGGAACAGAGCCAGAAATCCATTCCCCTCGCTTTGCCCGTGCGATTTTATTCAGTTTATTTCGTTTTCCTATCATTTGATACTCGCGAACTGCCAAACTCGTCGAAATGTTATACAGGAGCTCATCATCCCCGTCACTAGCTATATCAAAGGTTTGCGCAGGGGTAATAATTAATACTTGGTTATCTCTTACCTCTTTTCTAATATAATCAGAAACCGAAAAGTCTCGTGTTAAACGGTCAAGCGACACACACAAAATCGCATCATAGTTATCGATGTTATCGAGCATTTTCTTTAATGTCGGGCGTTTTTCAATGCTATCAGCTCCGCCACTCGTCACTTCTTCATAAATATCGTAGGTATATCCGCGAGCTTCTGCATATTCCGTTAACATGTCTCGGTGGTTTTGTAAGGTATCTTCATTATCTCCTTTTTCTCGTGATATTCTAAGCATCATCGCACAGTGATAGTTGTTGTCTTGTTCCATCTTTTTGCACCTCTCTAAAAAGCCTATCCATGTAGGAGTGTACCATACTTTATTTAAAAAATGTAGTAGGAACCGCATAACCAGAAGTATGTCCCCGCAATCCTTCAATAATTTCAATACCTTTAGAAATCGGTGCACGGAAATGGCCGATTCCTTCTGATAAATCACATTGATAAATATAGTAAGGGCGAACGCGGATTTTCACTAAATCATGCATCAACTTTTTCATAATCGCCACACTGTCATTAATGCCTGCTAAAATAACGGCTTGATTGCCAACCGGTACTCCAGCATTTGCTAGCATTTCACAGGCTAGCTTCGATTCCTCCGTAATTTCAATTGACGTATTAAAATGAGTATTCAACCAAACAGGATGATATTTCTTTAAAATATTACATAAATTCTCCGTAATTCGTTGTGGAAAAACAACCGGTGCACGTGTACCGATACGAATAATTTCAACGTGGGGAATATCGCGCAAGTTTTTCAAAATGTATTCAAGGATTGTGTCATTAATAAGCAGTCCATCTCCACCTGATAAAAGAACATCGCGAACAGCCGGTGTTTCACGGATATATTGAATGGCCGCATCTAACTGCTTCTTCGGCACTCCCATCCCAATTTGGCCGGAGAAACGTCTTCTTGTGCAATAGCGGCAATACATTGAGCATTGATTCGTTACTAAAAACAATACGCGATCTGGATAACGATGAGTCAGTCCCGCTACAGGCGAATCTTCATCTTCATGAAGCGGATCTTCCATATCATATTTTGTTTTATGCATTTCTGCCGAAATCGGCACGGATTGCATGCGAATTGGACAACGCGAATCGTCAGGGTTCATTAAAGATGCATAATATGGCGTAATATTAAGCGGAATCGTCTTTGTAGAAATCCGTACTCCTTCTTCCTCATCCGGTGTCAAATGAACGACCTTCTTTAAATCATCTACGGTTCTAATTGTATTCGTTAACTGCCAGAGCCAGTTATTCCACTGCTCATCAGTGACATCTTTCCATAGTTCAATATCCTTCCAATGACGCTTTGGCTTATATAAGTCATGTAACATGCTCATTCCCCCCGAAGTGTTGATACTGATAGTAAATGCAAGAAGCATGCCCAAATGACCAAAAAACCCAGAATCATTTTGATCTGGGTTCAGAAACATTCCTATATTTTTGTATTTTATATTGAAGCGTTTGACGAGGCACGTTGAGAAGCTTGGATGCTTGCAGCACATTCCCATTCGTTTGCAGCAACGCTTCTGTAATGAGCTTTGACTCCGTTTCCTTTAACGCTTCTCGCAATGGAAGTAACTTCGCCGCTTCAGGGGAATGATTTTGTAAAAAGCGCGGGACATCTGCAATCGTTAGCTCTTTCGTCTCAGCTGTATTAATCATATATTCAATTGCATGCTTTAACTCGCGTACATTTCCAGGCCAGTGATAGTGCAATAACAGCTGACGTACATCATTGCTTATTCCTTCAATATGGCGACGGAGCTTTCGATTAAACTCCTCGATAAAGTGCTCACTAAGAAGAACAATATCTTCCGAACGCTTTCTTAATGGCGGTAGTTCATAGCTTAATATATTTAGGCGGTAATATAAATCCGGTCGCAGCTGACTCGCTTCAATGGCCTTCTTTGGTGGAACATTCATGGCCGCAATTACACGTACATCCACAACCGTGCTTTTCGTACCGCCAATTCTCCGAACAACCCCATCTTCTAATACGCGCAATAGCTTAGCTTGTAATTCGATTGGCATCGACTGAAGCTCATCTAAAAATAACGTTCCTCCATTCGCTAATTCAAATAAACCTTGTCGTTCAACAGCTCCTGTATAGCTTCCTTTCGCTGTACCGAATAATAAAGATTCCAGCAGCGATTCCGGGAGTGCGGCACAATTTTGTGCGATAAATGGTGACGTTCTTCGAGGCGAAGCATGATGAATACTCTGAACAAACAGCTCCTTCCCAACCCCGCTTTCGCCATACACCAATACGGATGAGGAAGATTGTGCCGCTTTTTTTCCTTGCGAAATAATTTGTTGAAAATCAGGATTATTCGTTAATAAATCAGAAAATGTATATACCGTACTATTCGCTTGTGCTTTCTTGGGCTTTCCTGCTGCTTGAATATCTATTAAGCGCTGTGCTAGCTCCTTTAAACTTGAATAGTCTTTCGCAATTTCAACGGCTCCAATAAGCGTATCATCGACATAAATAGGTAATGTCGAACTAACCGTTTCAATTTTTTTACCATGAATATTCATATAAGACTGCTCTTTGTGATAAATTGGTTTTCCTGTTTGAATCACCTGAAGTAACGTAGAAGATTTTTCCGTTAACGATGGAAAGGCTTGCAGCAATGGAACGTTCAGTACTTCAGAAACTTTCATTCCATCATTCGCTGCAGCGACTTCATTATAAAAAATGGTGTTCCCTTCTAAATCAATTACATGAATACCTTCATCAATACTTGCCAAAATGGCTTCTAAAATTTTTTCTGAATAAGATGCTGACAAAGTCCCCCTCCTTCATACGTTCTTACTAGATATATATGAAGAAATGCTGAAAACTTGTCAAAAAGCTGCCGATATTTCAGCACTCAAACAATTGACTTTACCCACATATTCATGTCCTCCAGCTTATCAAAAATATAACAGTTATTCGCAAGGCGCCCGCGGTATTCATAGCCTTGTTGATGAAGCGCAGCATTCATCCCAAATGAAAGCGCTCTAGCAATCGAATATACGCAATATATTTCCTGGGCAAGTAACTCCTCTTCTAATTTGACAATCAAATGCTTCATCAAGCCAAACTGCCGATGTTCGGGCAATGTCGCACAGTCGGTAATTTCCGCATTATGATAAAAACGGTTTATTTCAGCCGAAGCAGCACTTATAATTTTCCCTTCATACGTATACACATAAAAAACTGTATTGCCTTTTATACATTTTTGAATATATTCCGGATCATTCATCGGCGTTGGATACACTTCGAATACCGCCCGATACAGCTCAGCAAGCTTCGTTGCATCTGTTACTATCGCCTTCCGTACTTCATATTCTCGCGGAGGGCTTGATAATGTGACATGCTTTGGTAATGCAGCTACATTTTGAATGATTTCATCTTCTTTTATCCAATGTTCATTCGCTCTTCTCTCAGCGGAAAAGTATTTCACAAGAAAATGACAATCGCTGCCAAGATAAAACTTATCAATCATTGCTTCATATACAAACCCCTGCATCATTAAGTCGATTATATTTTCCTTACGTATCTTAAAAATCAGTTTTTCGGCAGAAATCTCAGCTACTGCAAGAAGGGCCTCCTCTACACAGCTAGCGAAATGACCAAGGTAGTCTTCTACACGCACCCGCTTATTAAACCGATCCATTGTCAAAGTAATGGAATAGCCTCGTTTCTGGATTTTTTTTTCGAATATATCTAGATTCATGATTGTTTCCTCTTTTCCTATCAAAAGCTTCTCTTTCACTAAAGAATCAAATTCTCATAACCTCTGCTATATCATTACACATTTTCTGCAACTTCGCACCACTCTAGAATGGTGAGCGCAATAATTTCAGCGGCGGCCATCATTTTATCGACTTCAATATATTCATTCGTATCATGCGCCAGCTTCGTTTCTCCTGGTCCAAACACTAACGTCGGAATGTTTCCTACTGTGGATAAATACCCGCCATCGGTTCCCCATGGTGATGCTTCAATAATCGGCTCCACTCCTTGCACGTTCTTAAAAGCGTAAGCAACCGTTTTTAAAAGAGCATGCTCTAGGTCCATACTTCCCGGAAGCCACCTCGCTCCAAACCATTCGATTTCTATTGGCTTTGTACGAAACCAAGAATCTGTTTGATTGAGCCTCTCAATCATCGTCTCCAGTGAGCTTTTCGCTTCCTCCATCGTTTCCGTTGGGGCAATACCAAATCGTCCTTCGACAATAGCTGTCTCTGGAACCGAAGATGGCCAATTCCCACTTTCCATTTTTCCAACATTAATGGGAATCGGAATCGATATTTTTTGATAAAGAGGATGCTGCTTCCATTGCTGATTGCGTTCATTCTCTAGCTTTTTAATCTCATGTAAAACATTCGTCATAAGATCAATCGAACTCTCTCCTTCATACCTTGTACCACCATGGGCAGACTTTCCTTTCACAATGAGTCGAAACCACATCGATCCTTGTTGAACAGGGAATAACTTTAAATTGGTAGGCTCTGGGATAATGGCTCCATCTGCTTTGTACCCTCGTAAAATCGCTGCTAATGTACCAGCACCTCCACTTTCTTCTTCAATCACACTTTGAAATATAAGATCACCCTTTAACGGAATATCTAAAGCTGTAATTGCCTCAATAGCTAATAATAAAGCAACATTTCCGCCTTTCATATCAGTCGTTCCTCGCCCGTATACTTTGTTTTCTTTTAAAATCCCGCTATACGGATCGTCATCCCAACGCGCATGATCTCCTTCTGGAACAACATCAATATGACCATTTAAAATCAGAGATTTGCCACCGCCTCTGCCTTTCTTAACAGCAACAAGGTTTGGATTTCCTTGAAAATTATGACGATCACAATAAAAATGGTGATGACTGCGTAACGTTTCATCACCAATTTCCCATAAATCTATAGCTAAGCCCAATTCACGGCATTTTTCAACAACGATGGCTTGGGCACCTTCTTCCTGATAACGTTTACTAGGCTCTTGAACAAGCTTTTGTAATAGTTGAATCCCATTTTTTCGATGCTCTTGTAACCATGTTGAGATTTGCTGCTGATAGGCCATTTACATCACACTCCTTATTTTTGTAGGATACGGAGCTGTTCGGCAACATCAAATGAGGCTTCTGTTCGCTTTCGTACTTCCTCTACCGTATATGGTTCATACAAATCAGTTAAGATTAATCCTGTTTCCCTTATCGAAAAAACACCTAAATCGGTAATGACCATATGGACACATCGTTTTGCTGTTAACGGTAACGTGCATGTTTTAAGTAATTTCGATTGACCGTTTTTATCCGTATGATTCATCAATACAATCACTTTGTTCGCTTTTGCTGCGAGTTCCATTGCGCCCCCCATCCCTGGAACCCTTTTCCCCGGAACAATCCAATTCGCTAAATCACCTTCCTCACTTACTTGCAGCGCCCCTAAAATCGTTACATCAACAAGTCCACGTCGAATCATTCCAAATGCAACAGCACTATCACAATAAGATGCCCCGCTTTTCACCGTAATCGGATAACCTCCAGCGTTACATAAATGCTCATCCGCCTCTTCATACGGTGGGGAATAGCTGATTCCAACAATTCCATTCTCTGCATGAAACATGACGTTATGACTTTTGGGCAAATAATCTGGAACGAGTGATGGAATGCCGATTCCTAAATTGACAAGCATACCATCAGAAATTTCCTCAGCAGCACGTTTGGCTAATGTTTGTCGAATACCGTCTCCCATGCCCATTTCCAATCCACTCCTTTCGATGGAACGATATAATCAACAAATGCCCCCGGAGTCACAATATGATCTGGATTTAAAGCACCAAGCGGTACAATTTCATCTACTTCAACAATCGTGATGGCTCCTGCCATTGCAATAAGAGGATTCGTATTGCGGGCACTTTTATCAAACACTAAATTGCCATACGGGTCACATCGTTTCGCATACACAATTGCAATTTCAGCCGTTAATGCGGGTTCAACAAGATACTTCTTGTTATCTAGTGCTACTACTTGTTTCCCTTGATTAACAAATTCTGCATCTAATCCGATATCTGTTAACACCCCGCCAAGCCCCA
>NZ_JBALMU010000122.1:0-21298 GCF_036962285.1 Bacillus sp. JJ634 | reverse complement strand
TACAATTATTATACACGATTGGTATAAAAATTGCATAGTAACGGAATTATATATATGCATTGTATAATACTAACATAGTGAAATTTGAGAGTCAATTTTTTTTAGAAACTAAGATGTAATAACCTTTCTTCTTTTCAACTACTTCTACATTTCCAAATAATTGTTCCAGCTTCTCCATAGCAGATGGCGCCCCTTGTTTCTTTTGAATAACCACCCACAAACAACCGCCTTTATTGAGTCGGTCGAAGCTTTGCTCCAAGATTTCATGCACAACTGTCTTGCCAGCTCGAATGGGCGGATTCGTCAAAACAGCAGCAAATTGAGTGGAAGTAACTTGTTGAAAGCGATCACTCTCATGAATTTCTACATTATGAATCCCATTCGATGAAGCATTTTCTTTCGCTAATTCCACAGCGCGACTATTTACATCAATCATTTCAATCGTTCTCTCCGGATAGGATGCTGCAATTGAAAGGCCAATCGGACCATAGCCACATCCAACATCAAGGATTTTGCCTTCAACATCTTCCTCAAGATGAAAACTTTCAATTAATAGCCGCGACCCGAAGTCGATATCATTTTTCGAAAAAACACCGTTATCACTTTTAAAGCGAAAAGAACGCCCTCTTAATGTATAATCCCAGAACTTCGGATTACTTTCAACACCCGGTTTATTTGAATAATAATGTTCTGTCAGAGTCGTCTCCTCCTATCAGAAAAGGAATGTTTGAAGATTATAAAAGAGAAGATTAGTTGAAGACAATAGACTTGCTACTCTTTACCAAAAAGATAATCATTCATTTATGGTAAAAGAGAAAAAAGCCCGCCAAATTAGCGAGCTTTTTTGTTTATGCAAGATTACTTAACTTCAACGTTAGCTCCAACTTCTTCAAGTTTAGCTTTGATTTCTTCAGCTTCTTCTTTAGATACGCCTTCTTTAAGTGCTTTTGGAGCGTTATCAACAACTTCTTTCGCTTCTTTAAGGCCAAGACCTGTAAGTTCACGAACAACTTTGATAACTTTGATTTTTTGGTCTCCAGCAGAAGCAAGAACCACATCAAACTCAGTTTGTTCTTCAGCAACAGCACCAGCAGCGCCACCAACTACAGCTACAGGAGCAGCAGCAGTTACACCAAATTCTTCTTCGATAGCTTTTACAAGGTCATTTAATTCTAAAACAGTCATGTTTTTAACCGCTTCAATGATTTGATCTTTAGTCATTGTATATTTCCTCCTAAGATATGTTTTATTGTTTACTAGTTAAGGCCGAAGATTAACTTACGCGCCTTGTTCTTCTTTTTGATCGGCAACTGCTTTTGCAGCAAGAGCAAGATTGCGGATAGGTGCTTGTAGCACAGAAAGAAGCATTGAAAGCAAGCCTTCGCGTGATGGTAGTTCTGCAAGTGCTTTAATTTCTTCAGCAGTTGCAATGTTCCCTTCAATAACACCCGCTTTAATTTCTAGTGCTTCATGTTTTTTAGCAAAATCGTTAAGGATTTTAGCTGGTGCAACAACATCTTCAGTAGAGAATGCAATTGCATTTGGACCTGTTAGAGATTCGTTTAAACCAGCGATTTCAGCAGCTTCAGCAGCACGACGAGTTAAAGAGTTTTTGTATACTTTGAACTCAATCCCAGCATCACGAAGTTGTTTACGTAGTTCTGTTACTTCAGAAACTGTTAATCCACGGTAATCAACAACAACAGCTGTTTGGCTCGCTTTGAATTTATCAGCAATCTCAACAACGATTTGTTTCTTTTGTTCAATAATTGCGCTCATCCTTACACCTCCTATGAGATTTGCTTGAAAACATTTATACCGTTCATAGAAAAAGCCTTCATTCCTTTGCAGACATGAAGGCAGTAATTTCAAAAATCATAGTCAGTGACTAGTTTTATCTAATTACCTCGGTAGGGCATTAAGCTTGAAATCAAGCACCTACTGTCTACGGTACAAAAGTTATTCATTTATTCACAACAAGATATATTGTAACATCAACTACCTTGTAATGTCAATTAATTATTTTGCATTGAATGTAGAAGCGTCAACTTTTACACCAGGGCCCATTGTAGTTGTTACAGAAATGTTTTTCATGTAAGTTCCTTTAGCAGCCGCAGGTTTTACTTTTTGTAAAGTTTCGTAAATAGTTGTGAAGTTTTCTACTAGTTTAGCATCTTCGAAAGAAACTTTACCGATTGGAGCATGAATGTTTCCTGCTTTATCAACACGGTATTCTACTTTACCAGCTTTGATTTCGTTAACAGCTTTCGTTACGTCGAATGTAACTGTACCTGTTTTTGGATTTGGCATTAAACCTTTTGGTCCTAATACACGACCAAGTTTACCAACTTCACCCATCATATCTGGAGTTGCAACGATTACGTCGAAGTCAAACCATCCTTGTTGGATTTTGTTGATGTAGTCAGCATCACCTACGAAATCAGCACCAGCAGCTTCAGCTTCTTTTGCTTTTTCACCTTTAGCGAATACTAATACACGTTGAGTTTTACCAGTTCCGTTTGGAAGCACAACTGCTCCACGGATTTGTTGGTCAGCTTTCTTAGGGTCTACACCTAGACGGAAAGCAACTTCAACTGTAGCATCGAATTTAGAAAAATTTGCTTTTTTCGCTAATTCAACAGCTTCAACCACTGAATAAGCTTTTGTGCGGTCGATTAATTGTGCCGCTTCAAGATATTTTTTACCTTTTTTAGCCATGATATATAATCCTCCTATATTGTGGTTTTAACGGAATGACCTCCCACTAATAAAGGTTGCGAGTAAATCGCAACCCCGTAGAAAACCGATAACCTTTACATGGATTAGTCTTCGATGACAATACCCATGCTGCGTGCTGTACCTTCAACCATACGCATTGCAGACTCAACGTTTGCAGCGTTTAGATCAGGCATTTTTGTTTCAGCAATCTCGCGTACTTTATCACGCTTGACTGTAGCAACTTTATTACGGTTAGGCTCTCCAGAACCAGACTCGATACCAGCTGCTTTCTTAAGCAATACTGCAGCAGGTGGAGTTTTCGTAATGAATGTAAATGAACGGTCTTCAAATACCGTAATTTCAACAGGAATAATTAGACCAGCTTGATCTGCTGTACGAGCGTTAAACTCCTTACAGAATCCCATGATGTTAACACCAGCTTGACCTAGTGCAGGACCAACTGGCGGTGCCGGATTCGCTTTACCAGCAGGAATTTGCAATTTAACCATTTTAATTACTTTTTTAGCCACGAGACACACCTCCTTATAAGTCCGTGATGTGGTAATAGGGAATCTATAGAAACCCTCCCACTCATCTGAAATTCTTTATTAACATAATAATAAAGAATATTTGTAACATATAGGTCTCGAAATTGAAACATACTGACCTTTGAAATTTTACCACTTTCAAAATACTATTTCAAGTTTTTTTCCGTTTATAATTTTTCCACTTGATCAAAATCGAGTTCAACCGGAGTATCTCGACCAAACATATTTACAAGCACACGAACTTTGCTCTTATCTGTATCCAGCTCTTCGATAGTTCCGCCAAAGTTTGCAAACGGCCCTTCCTTCACTGTTACAGAATCACCTACTTCAAAGTCCACTTCCACTCTGCCTTCTTCAACACCCATGCGTTTTAACACAACTTCAATCTCTTCTGGAAGAAGAGGCGTTGGCTTTGATCCTGCTCCAGAAGAACCGACGAAACCTGTGACACCCGGCGTATTTCTGACTACATACCAAGAATCATCTGTCATGATGATTTCTACTAGTACATATCCAGGGAATACCTTCTTCTTCAACACTTTCTTTTTACCATCTTTAATTTCTGTTTCTTCTTCTTCAGGCACAATCACTCGGAAAATCTTATCTTGCATCCCCATGGACTCTACACGCTTCTCAAGGTTCGCTTTTACTTTATTCTCATATCCCGAATAGGTGTGAACTACATACCAATTCTTTTCCATTCAGTAGGACTATAACGTCCTTCCCTCCCTGCACTCACTATATTTTGAGCCTATGAAACAATATCATTAATAAAATAAGCAAAAATCAACAATTTCATCTCATGTAGACTTACAAGCGTAAGCCAAGGCCATTCTTTCTCTAAATAAAGACAAATTAAAAAACCCGTAACCGGGCTTTTCTCTCATACTTACTTATTCTATCACTATTATACCTTATTTTCGAACCTCTTATTCAACAACTAAACGAATTAATTCAGAAATTCCTAAGTCCACAACAGCAAAGAATAATGACATAATAATAACAGTCGCTAAAACAACAATTGTATATTTCGTTAATTCTTTCCGCTTTGGCCAGCTCACTTTTCGCATTTCGCGAGCTACACCGCGGAAAAATTCAGTCAGGCGTTTCATGAATGTAACCTCCAAGCATAGGTAACTACTGTCTATCTATTTAAAAAAACCTTACTTTGTTTCCTTATGTGCCGTATGAGCATTACATGTCTTACAGAACTTCTTAATTTCAAGACGTTCAACATTCAATGCTTTGTTACTTTCTGAGCTATAATTTCTAGAACCACAGTCTGTACAAGCTAAGATAATTTTTTTACGCATATTATACACCTATCCTATCTACTACATCCATAAAAACTTATCATGACTGTTTTTTATTGTCAACGTGATTTCATTTAACTGCATCTAGCAATTCGTTCAATACATACAAGGTAAGGAGTTTTAAACCCATTTGCGGTGAATAATCGTACCACTTTCTTAGGAAGAGAGGATTCATTTTGACATTTTAAGTCAATCGATACAATGTGGAGATTCAGTAGAAAAAACGGAGAAACTATAAGTTAATCTCTCTAACTTCTAGATAGCGCTCTAGTTTTCTTTTCACACGTTGTAATGCATTATCGATAGACTTGACATGCCTATTTAGCTCTTCTGAAATTTCCTGGTACGTTTGTCCATCCAAATACAAAGAAAGTACTTTCCGTTCTAAATCGCTTAGCAGTTCTGCCATCTTCACTTCAATATCATCGAATTCTTCTTTATTAATCATAAGCTCTTCCGGGTCTAACACTTTCGCTCCCGAAATAACGTCCATAAGAGTGCGATCAGATTCATCATCATAAATAGGCTTGTCCAGAGAAACATAGGAATTAAGCGGTATATGTTTTTGACGAGTTGCTGTCTTAATGGCCGTAATAATCTGCCTTGTAATACATAGCTCAGCAAACGCCTTAAAAGAAGATAACTTATCACCTTTAAAATCACGAATTGCTTTATACAAACCAATCATACCTTCTTGAACAATATCTTCCTTGTCCGCACCAATTAGAAAATACGTTCTAGCTTTTGCTCTTACAAAGTTACGGTACTTTTGAATTAAATAATCTAGCGCTTCACTATCACCTTTGTGTACTAAACCCACTAGCTCATCGTCATCAAGCTGTATATACTCTTCATTCAGCTTCATTCCGGATTTAACGCCCATCTCTCATCCTCCTGACCGTACTCAGATAGAAATATTATACAGTAGGTAAATTTTAGTCGTCAATCTTTCATAGCTTTCCTCTTCGCCATTTTTCAAAAGTTTCAGCCACTTTATCACTTAAGGGAATTTTGGAAGCTGGTTTTTTCCTCGTTGTCTTCGATACATCCTTCTTAATCGCACCACGGACTTGCTCCATTTCAATCAATAGCTCGCGCGCTGATTTCCGGAGGGCTCCCTGTCCAAAAATGACCCATTGCTCCGTATAATCTGATGTTGCTACTTGAATTTGCGTTTTAATATTATTTAATTCAATGGCCATTTTCTCAATCCGCTCATCAGCTGTTTCATTCTCTCTCGTAAAAATGACTTCAACTTTATGATTTTTAAATGTGCGAGAAACTCCTTGAACATAGTAAGCATCAAAAACAATAATGACACGATATCCCATGAATGCTTGGTATTCCGCCATCAATTCAATTAAACGATCTCTAGCAGCAGAAAGATCTCGTTGCTTTAATTCTCTTAGTTCCGGCCATGCTCCAATAATATTGTAACCGTCGACCAACAGAATGTTCATCTCATTATTCCCCTAAAGGGTTGCGTTTACGATAAACTTCATACATCAATAAACTAGCAGCAACTGAAGCATTCAATGAAGTAACTTTCCCTACCATTGGCAGGCGAATGAGAAAGTCGCACTTCTCTTTTGTCAATCGTCCCATTCCTTTTCCTTCACTGCCAATTACAAGACCAATCGGCATCTTCCCATCTAGGTTACGATAGTCATCGCTTCCTTTAGCATCTGTACCTACAATCCAAACTCCACGTTCTTTCAGTTCTTCAATTGCACGAGCTAAGTTCGTGACACGCGCTACCGGAATATATTCAATTGCACCTGTTGAAGCTTTTGCCACCGTTGCCGTTAAACCGACTGCACGACGCTTCGGAATAATAATACCATGAGCACCTGCTGCATCAGCTGTTCTCATAATCGAACCGAGATTATGCGGATCTTCAATTTCATCTAAAATCATAAAAAATGGAGCCTCGCCGCGCTCTTCCGCTCTAGCAAATAAATCATCTACCTCTGCATATTCATAAGCAGCCACTTTAGCGACAACGCCTTGATGAATTCCTTCGACCATTTGATCAATTTTCTTCTTCGGAACGATTTGTACAAATACCTTTTTCTCCTTCGCAATTCCTATCACTTGTTGCATGGAGCCCTTTTGTGAGCCTTCAGCAATCCAAATTTTACTAACCTCCCGCTCAGAGCGCAGCGCTTCTAGCACAGGGTTTCTTCCAATAATAAATTCTTCGCTCATCGGATAGCCGTCCCTTCTTCAATAAATTGAATCGACCGTTTTATAATTTCTTCCATTCTCTCTTGCCGCTTCAATAAATACAGGTAACCGATTAAGGCTTCAAACGCTGTACTATAACGATACGTTTGAACATCCGTATTTTTCGGAACCGTGCCCGATTTTGCGTTTCGTCCCCGACGGACAACCGCCGCCTCTTCTTCTGTTAAGTAATTCTCTTCTAAGAAAAAATGAATAATCGTATTCTGTGCTTTTGCTGATACAAAAGCGGTTGCTTTTTTATGAAGAAGATGGGGTTTTACCGAGCCTTTTTGAATGAGGTGATACCGGATATACGTTTCGTATACGGCATCACCCATATAAGCAAGAGCTAAACTATTTAACATTTTCGCATCAATTTCCTGTTCATAATAGAGCATACATTACCCTCTTTTCCAGCGTGTACCTTGAGGAGTGTCTTCTAGAATAATATTCATGCTTTTTAATTGATCACGAATTTCGTCAGATCGTTGGAAATTACGGTCTTTTCGCGCTTGAATTCTTTCTTGAATTAAACGCTCAATGTCTTCATCCAGCAATCCTTCTTCTTCTAAGCTTAAACCAAGAACAGAGAATAATACTTCATATTCATGTATAAATGCTTCAATGACTTCCTTGTCTGTATTCTTCTCCATTAAGTAATAATTCGCTTGCTTCGATAATTCAAATAAAATCGAAATGGCATTAGCTGTATTAAAATCATCATCCATTTCTTGAACAAATTGCTCATGAAGCTCCTTCACTTTTTGAAGCCAACTATCTTTGTTATCTGTCAAACCATTACTTACTTGCAAACGATGTTTTAAGTTTTGATACGACGTTTTTAACCGTTCAAAGGCCGCTGTCGTATTCTCAATCACCTCTTGACTATAGTTAATCGGATGACGATAGTGTACAGACAGCATAAAGAAACGAAGTACTTGCGGATCATGTTGTTGGATAATATCATGCACTAGAACGAAATTACCTAGCGACTTTGACATTTTTTCATTATCAATATTGATATATCCATTATGCATCCAATATCTAGCGAATGTTTTTCCTGTTAATGCTTCTGATTGAGCAATTTCATTTTCGTGGTGAGGGAACGTTAAATCTTGACCGCCTGCATGGATATCAATGGTGTCTCCGAGATATTTACGAACCATCGCCGAGCACTCAATATGCCAACCTGGGCGACCTTTTCCCCAAGGGCTATCCCAAGAAATTTCGCCTTCTTTTGCCGCTTTCCAAAGAGCAAAATCAAGAGCATCTTGTTTCTTGTCGCCAACTTCAATTCTGGCACCGACTCGGAGCTCGTCAATCGATTGCTGAGAAAGTTTACCGTATTCTTTAAATTTACGAGTACGATAGTACACATCTCCTTCTGATTCATACGCATAGCCTTTCTCGATTAACGCTTCGACAAACTCAATAATAGCATCCATGTTTTCCATAACTGTTGGATGAACATCGGCTTTTTTACAACCTAAAGCTGAAACATCTTCGAAATAAGCTTGAATAAAGCGCTCAGAAATCGTTGGTACATCTTCTCCTAATTCCTTAGCAGCACGAATTAGCTTATCATCAACATCGGTAAAGTTTGAAACAAACGTTACATCATATCCACGGTATTTCAAATAATTGCGAACTGTATCAAAAACAATTGCAGGTCTTGCATTCCCAATATGAATGTAATTGTAAACGGTCGGCCCGCATACATACATTTTAACCTTTCCCTCTTCCATTGGAACAAACGTTTCCTTCTGGCGCGTTACACTGTTATAAATCTTAATAGCCATTTTATAAACTCCTTTCTTCCTGCTTTCGAGCCAATTCCAATTCCACTTTCAATTGTTTAATTTCTGTTTCCAGCTCTTTAAAGCGGTCTGCAATAGGATCAGGAAGATCTGAATGATTGAGGTCTTTCCCCACCTTAACACCGTCTTGGATAACGACTTTCCCCGGAATCCCTACAACCGTTGAATTAGGCGGTACTTCTTTCAGCACAACAGAACCTGCCCCAATCTTTGAATTCTCTCCTACTGTAATCGAACCCAGCACTTTCGCACCTGTTGCAATTAACACATTATCTTCAATCGTCGGATGACGCTTCCCTTTTTCTTTTCCTGTTCCGCCAAGTGTAACTCCCTGGAAAACGGATACATTATCCCCAATTTCGCATGTTTCTCCAATCACAATCCCCATCCCATGATCAATAAAGAAACGACGGCCAATTTTTGCCCCCGGATGAATTTCAATTCCTGTGAAAAAGCGGCTAATCTGTGAAATAGATCTGGCAATAAAATATAGCTTTCTTTTATAAAATGCATGAGCAATTCGATGGTTCCAAATAGCATGAAGACCTGAATACGTTAAGATAACTTCTAAATAACTACGCGCTGCTGGATCTTGATCAAAAATGACTTCAACATCCTCTTTAAACATTTTAAACAATGTAATCCCCCCCATAGTTCGACACTTACTTATCTCTACAACTCAAAACACTTCTTTACTTCCTCAACTGGATATACCCCTACAATCACAGTTAACCATAATAAATAACACGCCCCCCTGTTCATATAAAGATAGACTTTTTATATGCCGTTATTACATAGCTCAATTCATATATGTAATAGAGCCTTAAAAAGAACAAACATACAAGCGGCTTACTCAGTCCTGACAAGCATTAGAAAACCAGAAGATACAGCCATTTATATTTTCCCTGTAAAAAACAAAAAGCGCCCCTGTCTAAATAGACAGAGACGCTAATAGAAAGCGCGGTTCCACTCTGTTTGGAATGATAAACATAGGTTAAACATTCATTTTATCATTCCCAACTTTTATCCCGATAACGGAGGACAGCCGCCTTTGCCTACTATTCATTCAGCAAAGTACTCAAGGGTGCATTTCAAAAAACGAGGGGCCTGAACCACTTTCAGCAGGTTATGGTTCTCTCTATTAAAGCATCGTTTTCCTACTTCTCCCTATCAACGCGTTTAACTTGTAAGATTATTTAATACTATATTATATTTTTGGCAAATTGTTAATATAAAATACTTTGCAAGCGTTGTTTAATTTTTTCTTTGCCTAACAGGGCAATCGCTTTTGGTAAATCCGGACCATGCGTTTGACCTGTTGCTGCTGCACGAATCGGCATAAATAGCTTCTTCCCTTTATGTCCTGTGCTTTTTTGAACAGCTTTAATGGATTTCTTAATTTCTTCCGCTGTAAAAGCTTCTAATGCTTCCACTTCTTGAAGAAAAGCTTGCATGACTTCCGGTACTTGCTCTTCCGCTAATACCTCTTTCGCTTCCTCTTCAAATTCCAATTCTTCTTTAAAGAACAATTGAGATAAATCAACAATCTCTGCTCCATAGCTCATTTGCTCTTGATATAGACCAATTAAATCACGAACCCATTCATCCTGCTCGGCTGTACGCACCTCTGCTACTTTTCCTGCTTTAATCAAATGTGGTAAAGAAATTTCAACCGCACGATCCAGGTCAAGCTGCTTCACGTATTGATTGTTTAACCAAGTTAATTTTTGCTGATCAAAAAGCGCCGGTGACTTCGATAACCGCTCTGCATCAAACAGTTTAATAAACTCTTCTTTTGAGAAAATTTCTTCTTCGCCGCCTGGATGCCAGCCTAAAAGCGCGATAAAGTTAAACAATGCTTGCGGCACATACCCTAATGCCTCATACTGCTCAATAAATTGAATAATGGACTCATCACGTTTACTTAATTTCTTTCGGCTCTCATTCACAATTAACGTCATATGACCGAAAATTGGCGGTTCCCAACCAAATGCTTCATAAATCATCAATTGCTTTGGTGTATTGGAAATATGATCATCTCCACGTAAAACATGAGAAATCTTCATCAAGTGATCATCCACAGCTACAGCAAAGTTATAAGTAGGAATTCCATCCTTCTTTACGATAACCCAATCACCGATGCCCTCTGATTCAAAGGATACTTCACCCTTCACCATATCTTGGAATGTATATACTTTACCTGCAGGAACGACAAAACGAATGCTCGGCTTTCTACCTTCCGCCTCTAACTTCGCTTGCTCCTCAGCCGTTAAATGACGGCACTTTCCAGAATACTTCGGCGTCTCGTTCTTTGCCTGCTGCGCTTCGCGTTCCGCTTCCAGCTCTTCTTCTGTACAGTAGCATTTATACGCCAATCCTTTATCTAATAGTTCTTCGTACAATTTTTTATAAAGGTCATTTCGCTCTGACTGACGATATGGTCCATACTCGCCACCAACATCAATACTTTCATCCCAATCCATACCTAGCCATTTTAAATATTTCAGTTGGCTTTCTTCGCCGCCTTCAATATTACGCTTCGTATCTGTATCTTCAATACGAATAATAAATTTACCGCCTTTGTTTCGTGCATATAAATAATTAAATAAAGCCGTACGGGCATTTCCTATATGTAAATGTCCAGTTGGACTCGGTGCATAGCGAACTCGGATTTCGCTGCTCATGTCTAACTCCTCCTAAATACTCACGAATTTACCGTTATATATTTTATCATTTAAACAGACTCGAATAAAGGAAACTTCGATTCACAGATGAACGACTTTTAATTTGACTTCACCAATAGTACAACAGCTTGAGCAGCGATCCCTTCCTTGCGCCCTGTGAAGCCTAACTTCTCTGTTGTTGTCGCTTTGACGTTTACTTGCTCCACCGTCGCCTCTAATAGCTGAGCAATCCGCTCACGCATTGCTTCAATATAAGGCGCCATTTTGGGGCTTTGGGCAATAATCGTACAATCAATATTCCCTAGCTTGTAGCCTTCTTGTTTCACTAGATTCCAAACATGCTCAAGAAGCTTGGCAGAGTCCGCATCTTTAAACTCAGGGTCTGTATCAGGAAAATGCTTTCCGATATCGCCAGCACCAATCGCTCCAAGTACGGCATCAGCTACAGTATGAAGCAAGACATCCGCATCCGAGTGACCAAGCAGCCCTTTCTCATAAGGGATCGTAATGCCGCCAATAATTAACGGTCTTCCTTCTACCAACTGATGAACATCGAATCCTTGTCCAATTCGAAACATTCTATTCACTCCTTCTCTTTCTCCATCTTCCTCTTCGCCTGCTTATGTAAAATAGCTTCGGCAAAATAAAGATCTTCTTGTGTCGTAATTTTTATATTATCATAATCCCCTTCAATAATAACCACTTGTTCACCCATCCGCTCTAAAAGACTAGCATCGTCTGTACCAAGAAATTCATCCGCTTCTGCCTGTTTATGTGCTTTATACAAAATAGGCACACGAAAAGCTTGTGGCGTTTGTACCGCCCACAAGCTTGATCGTTCAACGGTCTCCACTACAGATCGTTCTTCCACCCTTTTAATCGTATCCTTAACTGGTACAGCAACGATTGCTCCAGCATGAAGGGAAGCGGCTTCCGTTAATGAATGAATCAACGCCTGATCAATAAACGGACGCGCTCCATCATGTACAAGTACAATTTCCTCATTTATATGCTTTAGACCGTTAAAAACACTTTGTTGACGTTCCGCCCCGCCAGCTACTAATTTCTTTACTTTCTTCAATCCATAAGCATCCATTAATTCGGTAAAATAAGCCTCTTCTGCTGGATTAATGACTAAAATGATACCTTGACAATGAGGGTCCGCCTCAAATACTTGCAACGTATAAATAATAATGGGAATCCCTGAAAGTTCAATAAATAGCTTGTTCTTCCCCGCCTTCATCCTTTTCCCTTGTCCCGCTGCGGGAATCACCACTTCATACAACATAACCGTTTCTCCTCTATAATGCTTTCTCTAATTGCTTCGGTTTCGCAAAGATCATTCGTCCGGCAGACGTTTGCAATACACTCGTAACAAGTACATCCAGTCGCTTTCCAATATAATCTCTTCCACCTTCAACTACAATCATCGTCCCATCATCTAAATAGGCTACACCTTGATTCTGCTCTTTCCCATCCTTAATTACTTGCACGCTCATTTCTTCACCCGGAAGAACAACCGGCTTTACCGCATTGGCCAAATCATTAATATTTAATACAGCTACTTTTTGAAATTCACACACTTTATTCAAATTAAAATCATTGGTCACCACAATGCCGCCTGTTACTTTAGCAAGCTTTACTAGCTTACTATCTACTTCCTGAATATCTTCAAAATCTCCTTCATACATTTCCACCTTAATCGGCACATCTTTTTGAATACGATTCAAAATATCCAAACCTCGGCGACCGCGGTTTCTTTTTAACGCATCAGAAGAGTCTGCAATGTGTTGAAGTTCGTTCAATACAAACTGTGGAATGACAATCGTCCCTTCTAAAAAGCCCGTTTGACAAATGTCCGCAATTCGACCATCAATAATAACACTAGTATCTAGGATTTTTAATTTATGATTTGACTCTTCTTCACTTTCTTCACTGGTTACATGTTTCTTTTTATTTGCTTTCAAAAATAGATTCAATAGTTCATCGCGCTTTTTCACACCTACTTGAAAACCAAAATAACCAAATAACAACGTTAAAATAATTGGCACAATGGTATCTAGTATCGGTACGCGAATCGCATTAAACGCTGAACTAATAAGATAAGCCACGACTAAACCGACCAACAGCCCCAAACTTCCAAAAATAATATCCGTAATTGGGACTTTAACAAGCTGCTCTTCTAACCACTTCATAAAGTTTAAAACATAATCCAATAACCAAAACGTAAGAAGATAAAAAATAATAGCTCCTAGGAGTACACTTGCATAAGGATTATTTAAAATAGCTACATCATCGGCACTTAACACCACTAATAATTCCGGAATAAGAAACATACCGAGTGTTCCACCAATTATTAAAAAGCAGGCTTGTATAATCCGCTTTAACATCATTTCACCTCCCTCTCTCCATTATGAACAATTTTATACAAATACAATCATATATACTTCAGTTAAACGAGATAAAAAGGATTTCTTTTTAAGCCTAGCACCGTACGAATTACGTGTCAAAAAGGAAGTACCTCTCATTTTTCGGGGAAATTCGAGAAGAATAGACCTATTTACTTACATCCTTCTGTCTGTCACAAGCTGATTTTTTAAAATACGAAGCCCTTCTTTAATCTTATTGGCACGCACTTCGCCAATTCCCTCGACATCATCCAATTCCTCAACAGAAGCTTTATGAATATCAGCAAAGCTGCCAAAGCGTTGCACTAGATTTTCAATAATTAACCCCGGGAGACGAGAAATTTTATGCAGCATGCGATAGCCTCTAGCATGTACTAATTCATCAAGATGAATATATCCATTATATCCCAAAGTTTTCAATAGAGCACCCTCATCTAAATTCTCCTGCATAGCTAATTCTTGGAGTTTTGCCACAACAAGATCGGGATTTTCATCGTTTTTACATGCATAGTCTTTAATAAGCCATTTGCCTTCAATTTCGATATCAGCAAGAATTTCATTCATTTGTAAACGAATAAGGCGTCCTTCTGTACCTAATTCATGTAAATACGCGACAAGTTCTGCTTTAATACGCAATACCATCACATATCGATGAAACACTTGAAGCAAGTCCGCAAACGTGACGATTTCCTCATATTCTAAAACACCTAAAACGGCAATACTTTGCTGCAACACGACTTTATATTTCTCTAACGTTTGAATCGCTAAATTAGCCTTTGCCAAAATGACACCAATATCTTTTAACGCGTAACGAAAATTCCCTTGGTATAAGGTAATGACATTACGTCGCTGAGAAATGGCAATAACAAGCGATTTTGTCTCCCGTGCAACCCGCTCCGCTGTTCGGTGGCGCATGCCTGTTTCTGTAGAAGAAACACTAATATCAGGGACAAGCTGGGCATTCGCAAGCAAAATCGTATCTGCTTTTTCATTTACAATAATCCCGCCATCCATTTTAGCTAGTTCATATAATGTACTGGACGTACAAGGACAATTAATTTTAAATCCGCCATCGACAATCGAACGAACTTTTTCATTGTACCCAACGACTATTAAACCACCTGTATTAGCCCGGAGTACATTCTCAATCCCTTCACGTAATGGCGTCCCTGGCGCAACAAGTTGCAAAATGTCTAACTTTATTTTTTCATAAAGTTTTTTATCATTCATATTTTACCCCCCTAATGCGTATTGAAGCGCTTCTGCTACGGATGAAACGCCTATAACTTCAACCTCTTTAGGCACCGTCCAACCAACCATATTATTGGACGGAAGAAGCACCCGCTCAAATCCGAGTTTTGCCGCTTCCTGAACACGTTGCTCAATTCTAGATACCCGTCTAACTTCCCCTGTTAAGCCTACTTCACCGATAAAGCAATCTGTTGGTCTTGTTGGTTTATCCCGAAAGCTAGAAGCAATACTAATCGCAACCGCTAAATCAATTGCCGGCTCATCCAGTTTCACACCGCCAGCTACCTTCAAATAAGCATCTTGATTTTGCAGCAGTAAACCGACACGCTTCTCTAATACTGCCATTAACAATGACACTCGATTATGATCAAGGCCTGTAGCCATACGACGCGGATTCCCAAAGCTTGTTGGTGAAATTAAAGCTTGAATTTCAACGAGGACTGGCCGCGTTCCTTCCATCGAGGCAACAACAGTCGAACCCGAGGCTCCCTGGGACCGTTCTTCTAGAAAAATCTCAGATGGATTGGCTACTTCTTCTAAGCCATCTTCTTTCATTTCAAAAATCCCCATCTCGTTTGTCGAACCGAAACGATTTTTTACTGCTCGAATAATTCGATATGTATGATGTCGCTCTCCTTCAAAATATAACACCGTATCGACCATATGTTCGAGCAAGCGTGGACCAGCAATCGCTCCTTCTTTCGTAACATGCCCGACAATAAAAATGGCAATGCCCTTTGTCTTTCCAATTCGCATTAATGTAGCTGTACATTCACGCACTTGGGAGACGCTTCCTGGTGCAGATGTAACTTCGGATTGATAGACTGTTTGAATAGAATCGATGATCACTAAATCAGGATTCACTTCACTAATAGCGTGTTGAATATAATCCATATCTGTTTCAGAATAAACAAATAGATTCTCAGATGCCACACCAAGGCGGTCTGCTCTTAACTTCGTTTGCTTCACCGATTCTTCTCCAGAAATGTAGAGCACTTTCTTTCCTTTGCGAGCAAGCTGCGAGGATACTTGGAGAAGCAAAGTTGATTTCCCAATTCCCGGATCACCGCCAATTAAAACAAGCGAACCTTGCACAATCCCGCCGCCAAGAGCACGGTTTAATTCTGCTAAATCTGTTGCAATACGCGGCTCTTGCTCGGTTTGAATCGTCGTAATCGGAGCAGCTTTAATTCTTTCTCCTGTCCCAATCTGTGTATCAGAATGAGCAAACGCTCCCCTTCTCCCCGGCTTTACAATTTCGACTTCCTCCACCATTTTGTTCCACTCGCCGCACCCAGGACATTTCCCCATCCACTTCGGTGATTCATATCCACATGACTGACACATAAATTTTGTCTTCTTTTTAGCCACTCTACTTGCTCCTTCTACCCTAAACTGGGTATTAATAAAAGATATTACACATAGACTCTATTTAATCCTTTTTGGAAACGCCTTCATACGTATATTTTAGAAAAATTAACCTAAAGCTAGTTTTTTATTGTATATAAAAACAGAGGTACACTGCAATAAATGCATGTACCTCGATGTTTTTTCGTTCTTTAATTATTCATGCGGAACAGCTTCAGGCTGTTTAATGGTTAATGCCCCATCTACAAGATCTAGTACAACCTTTTGTCCTTTTTGAACATTTCCTTTTAATAGTTCTTCAGAAAGGAAGTCTTCCACATGTTTTTGTAAAGCTCGACGGATTGGACGTGCACCGTATTCTGGATCGAATCCTTCTTTAGCGATTTTTTCCTTTGCTGCCTCTGTTAGCTCTAGGAAAATATCTTGCTCTTTTAAACGGTTAATTAATTGATCAGCCATTAATGAAACAATCTCTGTTAAATGCTTTTTCTCTAATGAGTGGAACACAATTGTTTCATCGATACGGTTTAGGAATTCAGGACGGAAAGCACGTTTTAATTCTTCCATCACTTTTCCTTTCATATCTTTGTAATCTTGGCCTTCATCTTGAATATTAAATCCGACATATTTATTCGTTTTTAACGCCGCCGCACCAACATTCGATGTCAAAATTAAAATCGTGTTACGGAAATCAACGGTACGACCTTTTGAATCTGTTAATCTTCCGTCTTCCAATACCTGGAGTAAAATATTAAATACATCTGGATGCGCTTTTTCAATTTCATCTAGCAACACGACAGAGTATGGTTTACGGCGAACTTTTTCCGTTAATTGACCGCCTTCTTCATATCCAACATAACCTGGAGGTGAACCAACTAGACGAGATGTTGAATGCTTCTCCATGTATTCTGACATATCAATGCGAATCATGGCATCTTCATCACCAAAGATTGATTCAGCTAGGGCACGGGCAAGTTCCGTTTTCCCAACCCCTGTAGGACCTAAGAAAATGAATGAACCAATCGGACGCTTCGGATCTTTTAATCCTGCCCTTGCACGGCGAACTGCTTTTGAAACAGCAATGACTGCTTCTTCTTGACCAATTACACGATCATGAAGAATCGATTCCATATTTAGCAGTTTATCAGATTCTGTTTGAGCTAATCTTGTTACTGGTACACCTGTCCAGCTAGATACAACATGGGCAATATCTTCAACGGTTACTTCACTATTCTCTTGACCTTGTTTCTCTTTCCACGTTTTCTTCGTTTCTTCCAGTTGTTCACGTAAACGTTGTTCTGTATCACGAAGAGAAGCGGCTTTTTCAAACTCTTGACTTTGAACAGAAGCATCCTTTTCCTTACGCACCTCTTCTAATTTCACTTCCAACTCTTTTAAATTTGGTGGCGTTGTATAAGAACGTAAACGTACTTTTGAACCTGCTTCATCAATTAAGTCAATCGCCTTATCTGGTAAGAATCGGTCAGAGATATAACGATCCGATAATTTAACCGCCGCATCAATTGCTTCATCTGTAATTGATACACGGTGATGTGCTTCATAACGGTCACGTAAACCTTTTAAAATTTGAATGGACTCTTCAATCGTTGGCTCATCTACTTGAATTGGTTGGAAACGGCGCTCAAGTGCTGCATCTTTTTCAATATATTTACGATACTCATCAAGCGTTGTTGCCCCGATGCATTGAAGCTCTCCACGTGCTAATGAAGGTTTTAAAATATTAGAAGCATCAATAGCACCTTCTGCGCCGCCTGCACCGATTAACGTATGCAATTCATCGATAAATAGAATAATGTTTCCAGCCTGGCGAATTTCATCCATGACTTTTTTCAAGCGGTCTTCAAATTCACCACGATATTTTGTACCAGCCACGACTGTACCCATATCAAGCGTCATGACTCGCTTATCTCGCAAAATTTCTGGGACTTCATTGTTAATAATTTGCTGTGCTAAGCCTTCTGCAATCGCTGTTTTACCAACACCAGGTTCTCCAATAAGAACAGGATTGTTTTTTGTACGGCGACTTAACACCTCAATGACACGTTGAATTTCTTTACTGCGCCCAATAACAGGATCTAGACTGCCTTCACGAGCAATTGCAGTTAAATCACGTGCTAAACTGTCTAATGTTGGTGTGCTAGCATTCGCTGCTGCCGCGCCTTGATGCCCGCCAGACTCATTACTTCCTAGCAACTGAAGAACTTGCTGACGTGCCTTGTTCAAGCTAACACCTAGATTGTTTAACACACGAGCCGCTACTCCCTCACCTTCACGAATAAGCCCTAATAGGACATGCTCCGTGCCCACATATGAGTGTCCTAGCTTTCTTGCTTCATCCATAGAAAGTTCAATGACTTTCTTAGCTCTTGGTGTATAGTGAATCGTTTGAGACGTATCCTGACCACGCCCAATCAAATTTTCCACTTCTTTTTGAATTTTATCTGCACCTAGGCCAAGGGCATATAACGCTTTAGCTGCAATCCCTTCCCCTTCACGTACTAAGCCTAGAAGGATATGTTCTGTACCAATATTATTATGACCTAAACGAATTGCTTCTTCTTGAGCCAATGCTAATACCTTTTGAGCTCTCTCAGTAAAACGACCAAACATCATAGTGAATTCCTCCTTAAGAATGTTCTTTTGTATCTAAGTTTAAACGCTCTCGGATGAGGGCCGCGCGACGCATATCCCTTTCATAAGGTCTTAATGGTCCACCGGCATATTTTTGTAGAAAGCCTGGTTGCGTTAAAATCATTAATTCATTGAGGATGCTCTCTGAAATATTTTGAATGTATCCTAAATCTATTCCTAACCTCACATCAGAAATGCAAGTAGACGCTTCCTTCGTTTCGATAATCCTTGCGTTTGACAAAATTCCGTAAGAACGGAAAACTCTATCTTCTAATTGTATGTTTGAGGTTTTCACTAATGCTTCTCTTGCTGCTCTTTCTTGGGCAATAATTTGTTGAACAACACTTGTTAAATCTTCAACGATGTCTTTTTCAGACTTACCAAGCGTAATTTGATTAGATATTTGAAAGATATTCCCTAACGCTTGACTGCCTTCACCATACATCCCGCGAACAACAAGACCAAGCTGATTGATGGCTGGGATGATTTTATTAATTTGCTGAGTCAAGACTAACCCTGGTAAATGCATCATAACTGAAGCACGTAAGCCTGTGCCAACATTCGTCGGGCAGCTTGTTAAGTATCCTCTCTCTTCATCATATGCATAGTCGATTGCTTCTTCTAACCAATCATCTAATATATTTGCTAATTGTAAGGCTTTTGTTAGCTGCAAGCCTGACATTAAACACTGGATTCTTACATGGTCTTCTTCATTAATCATCACACTAATGACTTCGTCGTCTGATAATAAACAAGCTCCGTGTGTAGATTCATCAACGAGTTTAGGACTGATTAAATGTTTTTCAACAAGCACACGTTTTTCTAATGCTTGAAGTTGCTCCATTTCTATCATCTCTAATTGACCAATCTCTGAATTCACTTCTGATTCCAAACGTTTTTTGATCAATTCAAGAATGGATTTTGCCTCTTCATGTGAAAATAATGTTGGAAAGGTATACTCTTTAAAATTTCTAGCAAGTCGAACGCGGGAACTTAAGACGATATCGGATTCAGGTCCTTCATGATTCATCCAAGAACTGAGGGCATTTTGTAAAAATTTCTCTAAACTCATGACTCATCCCCCTCACCCTGTGCATGAACCCGTTTTTCCAAAGCCCTAATTTTATCTCGAATCTCCGCAGCTTTTTCGAATTCTTCTTGGTCGATATAAGTTTTTAACGTATCTTTCATCTCGGCCAGTTGTTTTTTTAGATGCAGCGCACCACCAATTCTTTTAGGAATTTTACCTATATGAGCAGTATTACCGCTATGCACTCTCTTTAAAATAGGATTAAGCTGTTTATTGAAAGTTTCACAGCAGGTCGCACATCCAAATTTACCGATACGAACAAATTCCCTAAAAGAAAGCTGACAGTGCGGACAACGTACTTCCTCTGTCTTTGGGAAAGAATTCGCCTTAGGGTGTTGAAAATTAGACTCTATATTCAATAGCCCTGCTAATAAGTTATTAATTGAGAAACCAGATCCTCCATTTTCCATAAACAGATCGCTTTTTCCCTGAGCACATTTTTCGCAAATATGCACCTCGGTTGTTTCACCATTTACAATTTTCGTGAAATGAAGGGCAGCTGGCCTCTGATTACATTCTTGGCATATCATGCACTCTCACCCCTGCAAGACTCATTTATATTTTAGCGTAGTAAGCATCGCAGTTAAAATTCTTGCCCTTAATTCATCTCGATCAGGTAAATCGATATAAATAACCGATCGATCAATAACACTCATCATAATCTTTGCTTCTCGATGATTGATAATGTCTTCATTAATGAGCCGATCAATAATTCCTTCAGCAGTTGATTGTGAGACTCTAGAGCCGATAATAGAGATTAACTGATCAATAAGATGGGCGTGTTCTTGTGATTTGATTTTCATAATCCGAATATAACCGCCGCCACCACGTTTACTTTCTACCAGAAATCCTCTTTCAATTGTAAATCTTGTATTAATAACATAATTAATTTGAGAAGGAACACATTGAAATTTATCTGCAATTTCACTTCTTTTAATTTCTAAAATGTCTTTTTGACTCATTTCCAATATTTGCTTTAAATAAATTTCAATAATATCGGATATGTTTCTCACTCAACCTCCTCCATCCTGACTTTGACTATATTTGACTAATATTATACAACGAAAATTATAATTTGCAAATTAAATGGTTCATATTTTGTATTTTTTTGTATGATATAGGATAAGTTTCCCCTAATATATCCATGATTACACATGCATAGAAAAAAATTCACAAAAAAAATCAGCTTTTCAGCTGATCTCATGTATGCTTGGCGACGTCCT
>NZ_JBALMU010000121.1:31871-32178 GCF_036962285.1 Bacillus sp. JJ634 | reverse complement strand
ATATAGGATAATCGTTTTGTTATGCAAGAAATTTAATTTCATGCAACCTATATATTGACATTTTCCTTTATTATATGTTATTTAAATAATGGTTAGCACTCTAAGATAAAGAGTGCTAATGGCAGCTAATATAAGTATGGATGTTAAGTTACTTTGATTATGAAAGGAGACCCTTTAATATGGCAAAAAAGCAGTTTAAAGCAGAATCTAAAAGATTATTAGATATGATGATTCACTCCATTTATTCTCAAAAAGAGATCTTCTTACGAGAGTTGATTTCGAATGCTAGTGATGCAATCGATAAAAT
>NZ_JBALMU010000121.1:28087-31826 GCF_036962285.1 Bacillus sp. JJ634 | reverse complement strand
TGATGCAATCGATAAAATTTATTATAAAGCATTAACAGATGATGCATTAACGTTTGATAAAGATAGTTACTACATAAAGGTCTCAGCGGATAAAGAAGGCCGGACATTGACAATTACCGATACTGGAATTGGGATGACCAAAGAAGAACTTGAGCAGCATCTTGGAACCATTGCAAAGAGTGGATCTCTAGCTTTTAAAAGTGAAAATGAATTAAAAGATGGCCACGATATTATCGGTCAATTTGGTGTAGGATTTTATTCCGCTTTTATGGTTGCAGATGTTGTAACGGTCATCAGTAAAGCTTTAGGCAGCGATGAAGCATATAAGTGGGAGTCCGAAGGGGCTGATGGCTATAAAATTGAGCCGTGCGAGAAAGAAACAGTCGGCACAGAGATTATTTTAACCATTAAAGAGAATACCGAAGATGAGAAGTATGAGGAGTATTTAGAAGAGTATCGTCTAAAGGGAATTATTAAGAAATACTCTGATTTTATCCGCTACCCAATTAAAATGGATGTTACTAGCCGAAGATTAAAAGAAGGCAGCGAAGATGAATACGAGGAATATCAAGAAGAACAAACAATTAATAGTATGGTTCCTATTTGGCGAAAGAATAAAAATGAACTGACTGCTGAGGATTACGAAAACTTTTATCAAGAAAAACGGTACGGCTTTGATAAACCAATTAAGCATATCCATGTAAAAGTTGATGGTACGGTAAGATATAATGCGATTTTATTTATCCCTGAAAACATTCCTTTTGATTATTATTCAAAAGAGTTTGAAAAGGGATTAGAACTATATTCTAACGGTGTGTTAATTATGGAGAAATGTCCGGATTTACTTCCAGACTATTTTAGCTTTGTAAAAGGGATGGTTGATTCAGAAGACTTATCGCTTAATATATCCCGGGAAATTTTACAGCAAGATAAACAATTAAAGTTCATCGCTAAAAATATTAAAACGAAAATTAAGAAGGAACTAGAAAGTTTATTAAAACATGACCGTGAAAAGTATGAAGCATTTTATCAATCATTTGGCAGACAATTGAAATTTGGTGTGTATAATAATTTTGGACAAGAAAAAGATGTTTTACAAGATTTATTGATGTTCTACTCATCAAAAGAGAAGAAATTAATAACGCTAGATGAATACGTATCAAGAATGCCTGAGGATCAAAAGTATATTTATTATGCAACAGGTGAAACAAACGAACGAATTGAAAAAATGCCGCAAACTGAGCTAGTTGCTGATAAAGGATATGAAATTTTATACTTTACAGATGATGTGGATGAATTTGCGATTAAAATGTTGCTGAACTATAAAGAGAAAGAGTTTAAATCCGTATCCAGCGGTGATTTAGGAATTGAAGAAGAAAGCGATAATAAGCATGAAGCAGAGGAGAAGGCAAATAAAGAGCTCTTTGACTTGATGAAAGAGGTATTATCGGAAAAAGTAACAGATGTGAAAGTATCTAAACGATTAAAAACTCATCCAGTCTGTTTATCAGCTAATGGCGAATTGTCGATTGAAATGGAAAAAGTACTGAATATGATGCCGAATAACCAACAGGTTAAAGCAGATAAAATTTTAGAAATTAACGTAAACCATGGGATTTGGCAGTCGCTCAAATCAGCCTTCGAACAGGATGATAAAGAAAAGGTTCGATTATATACAAATCTCTTATATAATCAAGCACTGTTAATAGAAGGTTTACCAATTCAAGATCCGTTAGAATTTACAAATGATTTGTGTAAGCTAATGGTGTAATAAACGAAGCAGAGACNNGTCTCTGCTTCGTTTATTTTTTAATAACAAATACATAAAATAAGGGGCACCAATTAAGGCAACGATAATGCCTGCTGGAATTCCGTCAGGTTCGACTACATTCCGTCCAATTATATCGGCAAGTGCGATTTGGTTTTTGGTCAATAATTTTCTGGTTGTAAAAACAAGGGAAAAGGGGTATATTTAAATGAGAATGATAATCATTTTATGTTTGGTTACCAAGGAGTGAACGGAAATGGAACAATTCGAATTATTTGATGTGACGGTCATTGGGGGAGGACCAGCAGGTCTTTACTCCACTTTTTATAGCGGACTTCGAGAAATGAAAACAAAGCTTATAGAATACCAACCACAACTAGGTGGGAAAATTCATGTATATCCAGAGAAAATGATTTGGGATGTTGGAGGAATTACTCCTGTTCCTGGAGCAAAATTAATAGAGCAACTTGTAGAGCAAGGACTAACGTTTCACCCGGAAGTCGTGTTAAATGAGAAAGTAGAATCTATTACACGTAATGAAGAAGGGATTTTTATTTTACATGCTGCATCTGGAAGAAAGCACTTTTCGAAAACGGTTATTGTGGCTGTTGGGGGAGGAATTTTAAATCCACAAAGGCTAGAAATAGAAGGTGCTGAGAGGTTTGAAGTATCTAATTTAAATTACACAGTAAAGTCTTTAAAGCGCTTCAAGGATAAGACAGTCATTATTTCAGGCGGTGGAAACTCGGCAATCGATTGGGCCAATGAATTAGAGCCTATTGCGAAGAAGGTGTATTTGACGTATCGAAAGGATGCTTTATCAGGACATGAGGCGCAAGTCAAACAATTAATGACTAGTTCGGCTGTTTGTTTTTTGAATACGTCTATTACAAAACTAATCGCTGATTCTAGTCATGAGACAATTGAACGGGTGCAATTAACGAATCATGAAACAGAAGAGGTTACGTATTTGTCAATTGATGAGGTCATCATTAATCATGGATATGAACGGGATAAAGCGTTACTTGAAAACAGTAAACTGGATATTAAACTAGTGGATGATTACTATATTGAAGGGAATGCATCTAGCGAATCTTCAGTGGAAGGATTGTATGCGGCAGGGGACATTTTAAAGCATGATGGAAAAGTCCATCTAATAGCGGGTGCTTTTCAAGATGCTGCGAATGCTGTAAATAGAGCAAAGCAATTCATTCAACCTGATGCTAGTCATGCTGGAATGGTCTCTTCGCATAATGAAGTTTTTAAAAAGCGAAATCGAGAGTTAGTTCAAAAAATGATGAAGTAGTAGACTCGTAAGGTATTCAAAAGAAGGACAAAACTTTANNNTAAAGTTTTGTCCTTCTTGTAAAATAAATGGTTATTATGTAAGAATATAGAATTTAATATGTTATACTATAGTCTAAAAGGGGGAGAGATTATGGAGGAAACATTAGTAAAGGCTATTCAAGATGAATATCCAGATGATTTTGCTTGGTGTTATGGGTGTGGGAGATTAAATAAAGAGGGTCATCATTTTCGAACTGGCTGGGAAGGGGAAAATACGCTGACTATTTACATACCAAAGTCGGAACATACAGCAATTCCGGGATTTGTTTATGGAGGTTTGATTGCTTCTTTCATTGATTGTCATGGAACAGGTTCAGCTTCATTAGCCTTGCATCGTAAAAATGGACATGAACTAGGAGATGGAATCGTACCGCCACCACGATTTGTAACAGCTGCATTAAATGTAGAATTTGTGAAACCAACTCCACAACATGTTCCGTTAAGAGCGGTTGGGAAAGTGACAGAGATTCATCCGAAGAAATGGAAAGTGGAAACGGAAGTATTTGCAAATGATACACTTTGTGCACGTGGAGAAGTGATTGCTGTTGTAATGCCGGCCACTTTCACACAAAAGTAAAGAATTAAGTAAGCGTTTTCAACCTATTGATAATAAGAACGGCAGGG
>NZ_JBALMU010000121.1:0-28064 GCF_036962285.1 Bacillus sp. JJ634 | reverse complement strand
CCCTGCCGTTCTTATTATATGAAAAAGTATCAATTCTTACTTTAAGTTGCGATTTAAGAATGCTTTTGTTCGTTCAAATTGCGGATTGTTAAATAACTCTTCTGGATGCCCAGATTCGATAATTTCTCCATTATCCATGAACATGACTCGATTGGCTACTTCCTTGGCAAAGCCCATTTCATGTGTTACGACAATCATCGTCATTTGTTCTTCCGCAAGGTCCTTCATAACCTGTAAAACTTCCCCTGTTAATTCGGGATCCAAAGCAGAGGTAGGTTCGTCAAACAGCAAAATTTCAGGATTCATCATCAGTGCTCGGGCAATGGCTACTCGTTGTTTTTGTCCACCAGAGAGATTGGCCGGGTATGCTGTTGCTCGATCAGATAGTCCAATTTTCTTGAGGAGCTCAGCACTTCGTTGTTGAATAGCTGATACTGATTCTGTTTTTAACATTTTAGGCGCAATCTCTAAATTTTCTTTTACCGTAAGATGCGGGAAGAGATTGAAATGCTGAAAGACCATACCCATTTTGGAAGTGATGTTTTTAACTTCCTGCGCTTTTGAATAAACGCCATCTTTCACTAAATAGTCGCCTGTTACACGAATGCTGCCGCCGTTAATTTCTTCAAGATGAATGAGACTGCGGAGCATCGTACTTTTACCAGAACCAGAGGGACCGATTACAGCCACTACATCATTTTTATTTACATCAAAAGTAATCTGTTTGAGTACATCTAGTTTGCCGTATGATTTTTTGAGATTGGATACTTCAATGATAGCCATATTCGCCACTCCTTTTTATTCGAATTTGAATCGTTTTTCGAGCCATTTAAAGAACATCGTTAAGACGAGTGTAATTAAGAGATAGATTATACCCGCGATAAAGAATGGCACGATTGTAAAGTCGCGGTTTACAGCAGTCTGAGCAAAGTGTAATAATTCCGGTACGGCAACAGCATAGAGAAGAGCCGTATCCTTAACTAGCGTAATCGATTCGTTCGAAACAGAAGGAAGGGCGATACGGAACATTTGCGGTAAGATAATCCGTGTCGTCGTTTGCCATTTATTTAAACCGAGTACTTTGGCGGCTTCATACTGGCCTTTATCAATAGAAAGAAGGCCGCCGCGGAAGATTTCAGCAAAATACGCTGCATAGTTTAAAATAAAACCTAAACAAGCCGCAACGAAGCGGTCCAAAATTAGATATTCCCCGATTACAGGAATAAGCGGCAGACCAAAACAAATTAACAATAATTGCAGTAACAGCGGTGTACCGCGCATTAAGTAAATATAGGTTTGCGCAAGCCAGGATAATGGTTTAAAACGGCTATTTACAGCTAATGTGAGTAGAAAGCCTAGCGGAATGGAAGCTGCGATAGCGATCAAAAATAAGAGAATCGTCATCTGTGCCCCTTCTAGCATAGGCATAATCATTGTATTGAAATAATCGGCCATGAAAGGATTCCTCCAAAACAAAACAGGGTTTCCAGAGGAAATCCTGTTTTTGTCATAATTTGTTCAGTCTGTTTACTTTAATACTTTATCTTCGCCAAACCACTTTTCTGAGATTTCAGCAGCCGTACCATCTTCATTCATCTCATCAAGTGCTTTTTGAAGTTTTTCTAATAATTCTTCATTTCCTTTTTTCACACCTACACCATATTGTTCCGGTGCAAGCGATTCGTCAAGTAGTTTAAATGTGTCTTTTTCTTTAGACATATAATAATTAATAACAACTTCATCAATAACGACTGCATCTATACGGCCTGTTTTTAAATCACTTAGTGCAAGTACATTATCTTTAAACTCTGTTACTGTTTTGATTTTTGATTTAATTGGATTAGCATTTAAGGCATCAGATGCAGAAGAAAGAGCTTGAATACCCACAACTTTGCCTGATAAATCATCCAGTTTTTTTAGCTTTGAGTCGGTTAAAGTCACAACAACCTGTGCATTTTCTAAGTATGGTTTTGTGAAAAGAACTTTTTCTTTGCGTTCATCTGTAATTGTATATCCGTTCCAAATCAGGTCAATTCGTCCACTGCTTAGTTCGGATTCTTTTGTTTTCCAATCAATTGGCTGGAATGTAGCTGTCATGTCCATTTTTTCAGCAGCAGCTTTAGCATAATCAATGTCGAAACCAACGATTTCATTATTCTCATCTCGGAAGCCCATTGGAGCAAATTGATCGTCAATCCCGATAACTAAAGTATCTTTTTGATCTGTTCCTTTATCCTCTGCTGTACCGCAAGCTGTAAGGATGGAGAACATAGCTACTAAAGTCAAAATCATAGTTGCTATACGTTTCATCTCGAAGAAATTCTCCTTTGTCTATATTATAATATTCCTTTAGTACGTTACCATATTATTATGATAACATAATTTTGGAGGTAGCAGTACCCATAATATTATGTTCTTAATTTTGGGAATTTTCCTGCTCTTTCATTTCGATATATTGTTCTTGGAAGATGCACATTCTTAATGCATCATGATATTTACCAGCAACAAAGAATTCATCTTGTAGTTCGCCTTCTATTTGAAAGCCGGCCTTTTGGTAAACATGAATAGCTATTTCATTCGTTTTATCAACGATTAAATATAGCTTATGTAAATTTAAAATAAAAAACGCATAATTCATCGCTAAGCGAGTAGCGGTTAATGAATATCCACAACCTTGGTACTTCGGATCAATAATAATCTGAAATTCAGCTCTGCGATGGATATAATCGATTTCTACTAGCTCGACTAGACCGAGAATGTCCGTTCCTTGTTGAAGGATAAAGCGGCGTTCTCCTTGATTATGGATATGTTTATCGAATAAGTCCTGTAATTCAACAAAGGCTTCATACGGTTCCTCAAACCAATAAGACATAATTTTAGCATTATTATTCAGTTTATGGACAAATTTCAAATCTTCTCTTTCTAATGGTCTTAATCGCACTTCTTCGTGATTAGTCATTGTTTATTCTCCTCCTATGTTCGAACATTCTTTAATTTAAATAAATCTTTTATATGTAGTTCTTTTTATTATCCGATTTTTATTCAATTATAATGCTTTAATTGTAATTTTTGTATATTCTATTGGTAAATTTTTGCTCAATGGAGATGGATAGAGCCTTTATTGAATAGGGTGTTCATGGAAATTGAATAAACAGGCCCTAAGAACGAATAGGACCTGTTTATTATTGTTTATTATGAACCTGACACTTGATTTGTTTGTATAGCTTTATCTTTTTCAACAATAACGGTACTAATAGGCAAGGCAAGTGATACACCTTCTTGCTCGAGAATGTCCATTATGGCATAATTAATGTCTTCTTTTACCCTTAAATAATCGCCCCAAACAGTTGAGCTAGTAAAGAAGTAGACGAAAATCCGTAGACCATTTGTATTAAGCTGATCAAATTTCACAAAAATTGTTTCTTTATGAACACCTGAGTGGTTGTGTAATGTATATTCAATTTCTTCGGCTACTTGTTTCAGCTTGTTTCTTGGCGTATCATATTTTACTTCCAGGTTAAAGCTAACTCCTCTTTTCCCCATTTTACTCCAGTTTGTAATAACCGAATTAGATAATCCAGCATTTGGTACCGTTACTAATGCTTGAGTAAATGTTCTAACAGAAGTACTCCGGAACGTAATATCTTCGACAACTCCTTCTACACTCGATGTTTGAATCCAATCCCCGATAGAAAAAGGTTTTTCGATAATAATGACAATCCCGCCGAAGAAATTGGCAATTGCATCTTTTGCAGCTAAGGCAAAAGCAAGACCGCCCAGCCCTAAGCCTGCTACAAACCCGTTTACGTCATAATTAAACTCTTGGGCAATAATACTGAAACTAATCGCGATGATGATAAAACGTAAACCCTTTGATAAAAATGGGATAAGGATTTGGTCCATATTAATATCAAAGCGGTCTCTTATCTTTTCGAATAAGACTGATGAAGCAGAAGACATATTATATAATCCCCAGCTAATAATAAAAATTACGCTGGCACGAAAGAACTTTAAGAATAATGGATCTTTTTGGTCTAAATAAGGGAAGTAACGAAGTGCTACATATACACCAACTATGATGAATAACCAACGAATCGGCTGTTCAAAAGAATTAAAAACATGTGTAAAAAAATTGGTCGGCGATTTTTTGCTGATTTTTAAAATGAATTTAAAGATATATGTAGTAAATATCTTTCTTAACAACAAAAATAAGAGTAGAATCCCGATGGAAATCCCAAGGTTCGTTAATTTGTCGATATCATAATTTAAGGCCATATTACTTTCTCCTCTACATTGAATCGCTTCTTTGTTCTTTCATTATATAAAATCGTATCGTTTGGCGGGAATAATTTTAATCTATTCCTATATCAGGCTTTTCACACGTGTAAAATTTGTACAAGTAACAGCGGCGTGTTTTCTTTTGCGTTTTGTTCCGTATAAGCCCAATCTTTTTCTTCCATAATAAAATCGAGTTAGTGATAAGGGGGGCTTAGATGAGAGGGTGGACTAAGCATTTATGGATTGGGCTTATAGTTTGGATTGCATTAATAGATAGTGTTGATGCAAAAGTGAGTCCAAAGGAAGAAGCGTATTTCGATTATTATCGTATTGCCTTACAAATGATGAAAACGAAGGTAGAGGATGTTCCGAACACTGGTGATGCAACACTTGATTTCTTGTATGAAATGATTCCGCTTCATGAAGCTTCCATTGCTATGTGTGAAAATATTATGAGGTTTAGTGATCATTCAGAAGTGAAACAGATTGCCAAAAAGATAGTCCATAATCAACTTATTGAATTAGATAAAATGAAGGTACTGTTAAAGGAAATGAAAGAACATCCCCATATAGAGTTAGAAAAGGAAGCAGCTTATTTGGAAGTATATAAAGATTCGTTTCAACAAATGATTGAGAAAATGGAAAGAGCTAAAACTAAAGGGGATATTAACAGACATTTTTTAGAAGAAATGATTTCGCTTCATGAAGGAGCGGTTGAAATGGAGATTACGATTTTACAATTTACCAATAATGGGGACTTGAGACGTATTGCACGAACGATGCTTGTTGACCAAAAAACACAACTTATACAGATGCAAAGAGTAATGAAAATCATTGAGTAATATAGAATGGTGTTCCATAAAAAATAGACAATAAAAGCAATGGCTGATAAACTTAAATATGATAATGATTATCATTATCGTATTTAAGTTTATCTTTATGAGAAGGGGAGTAGAGATGAATATATTAGAGAAAATGGAGTCCTTCATTGTTTTAGCTGAATGTCATTCTTTTACGGAAGCTGCTCGACGATTGTATTGTTCCCAGCCTACAATTAGTCATCATATAAATAAATTAGAAGAGAATTTTAATTCTAAGCTGTTTCATCGTTCTGGAAAAAAAGTAGAGTTAACGAAGCAAGGCGAAATTTTACTGCACTATGCGAGGGAAATTATGAATCTTGTTGATGAAGCGTCAGAAAAGATTAAGAAAGCCGACTATTATGAGCAAACATTTCCAGTGTATGTTAGTCACTATATTGCGGAGAATTACTTTTCAAAAATTATGAGTCAACAGCAACTTGATTCGACATCTCAACAATATTACGAGATTAATAGCTACTGTTATGCTGATTTAAGAAGAAGTCTTCAAGAGAAACAAACAAAGTTTGCCATCATGCCAATTTACTCTGAGGACTATTATATTAGTAATCAGTATGATGTATCTATTTTATTCGAGGAAGAGTTGCTATTAGTGTTCCCAGTAAGTCATCGTTGGGCTAACAGAAAAGTGATTTATACGCGTGACTTACATCATGAAACCATTTTGCTGCCAAATAGCGATTATTTACAGCAGCATATTATCAATCAATTAAACAGCCGAGAAGTGAATGCACGTTATTTAAAAATGAGTAATTTTGAAATCATTAAACAGGCTGTTCAAATGGGGCATGGCATTGCTTTTCTACCATATGGAGCTGTAAGAGAAGAGATCGATCAGCAGCAGCTCATTTCTAAGAGAGTATTAGGATTACGTTTTCATCGGAAGAACGGCATTGTTTTTCAGAAGAACATTGAACTTACACAGACAGAACAAGCATTTTGTAAAAAAGTTAAAGAGCATTTTAAAGTATTGTAGAATCCTCAAGTTTGAGGATTTTTTTATAATCATAGCCTATGATTTAAAGTTTGAATTTTAGCACTATTAAATATTTGAATAATAGCATCGGAATATTTTATCAAGCAACATCAATCTATTTGTACATCTAGTAGTATTCATATATTACCAATTAATCGATATTGATAATCATTATCATAAGTGGTATCTTGATAATATATTAATTTTCATTGGATAGTCGAGGAAGAATTGTGTCATAGAAATGCATGATACATAGCCAATAAAAAAGAAAACGGAGGTTTTAGGTTTGCGTAAATCATTTCATGCTTTATTTACTTTTCTAGTTTTAGCTATTGTTTTAGCTGGTTGTTCTTCTAAGGAAGAGAAAACAAATACGGATAATAAAGAGCAGTCAGAAGAGCTTCAAACAGTCGAAGAATTAAAAATTGGTTTACCAACAGATGTAGGTCCATTGAATATTTATACAGGGAACTTGGATTATTTAACGGAACTCGTATACGACAAATTATTTGCTCCATCTCCTTATGTCGATAAGCCGCAACCATGGCTTGCTGAATCTGCCGAGCAAATAGACGATACGACATGGATTGTTAAAATTCGCTCTGGAATCAAGTGGCATGATGGAGAAGACTTTACAGCTGAGGACGTTAAATTTACATATGAATATTATCGTGATGGCCCAGCTAACCGACATACTCACCATGTAAGTGAAGTACCACAAATTGATGTGATTGAATTAGAAGATGAAAATACGATTCGATTTGAGTGCGGTTATGCATGTCCTTCACTTGACACGATTACATTTGCTGATTTACCTATCTTGCCTAAACATATTTGGGAAAATGTAAAAAATCCACGTAAATACACGGATTTAGCAGTAGGAACAGGTCCTTACAAACTAGTAGCTTATACAGCAGATCAATCTTACAAATTCGAAGCAAATACAGATTACTTTATGGGAGCACCTTTAGTTCAAAAACTAAATATGCCAATTATTAAAGATCCAACAGCAATGTTTAATGCTCTCCGTTCAGGCGAAATTGATATTTCAGCAAGAACAGTGCCAGCGGAGTTACAAGACACATTTGTAAAATCTAATAATATGAAAGTGGCGGAAACGTCAGCATTATCGATTGTTGAATTAAAACTAAATTATGATAACGCACCATTCAATATCGAGAAGTTTAGAAAAGCGATGTCTTTATCAGTTGATCGTCAAAGTATCGTGGATACAGTATTGCTTGGACAAGGAGCAGCTGGCCTTAAAGGCTATCCACATCCGGATTCTCCGTGGACGAATCCAAATTTAAGTACGCCGTTTAATGCAAAACAAGCTCAAAGTATTTTTGATGAATTGAAGTATGTAGATATTAATGGTGATGGAATGCGTGAAACACCTGAAGGTAAAGAACTTAAACTTTCTTTAAAAGTATCATCTAGTGAACCTGTGTATGTGCGTGTTGCGGAAATGTTAAAAGAACAATTTGCAGATGTAGGCATTAATGTGGAAGTGGTTACATTAGATGCTGGAACAATGGCGACTTTATTCCAATCACGTGATTTTGATTTAAGTCTTGGTTTGATTGGTCCACATGGTGTAGCCGATCCAGATCAATTTATTATGTCACACCGCTCAGCATATTTATGGACAAAAGGTCTTGAATATCCTGAAATGGATACGTTGATTCAGAAATGGATGGCTGCGAATACGATTGAGGATCGTAAGCAAATTTCCTTTGATATGCAAACATTATTTAACAATCAACCAACAAGTATTGCCCTTTACTATCCAGAAGAAAAATTTGCTTATAACAAAGATGTATATGATCAATGGGTAGAATCTTTAGGATATGGAATTATTAATAAATATTCCTTCTTACCTCAAGAAGTGAGAGATGCAGTGGCTGCTAAACCAGCAACAATCGTAGAGTAACGTGGAGGGAAACCGTGATGAATGTATTCTCCTTCCCGATTGGAAAGAAACTTTTACAGTATGGACTTGTGTTGTTCGTGGCATTGACAATTAATTTCGCCATGCCACGGCTAGCACCAGGTAATCCACTTAACTATTTCTTTGGAGATAGCAGTATTAATGAATTAACGGCTGAAGAACGAGCTGCGATTATGGACGAGCTTGGGTTAGGCGGCTCGACTTGGGATCAATATGTAACGTATCTAACGAATTTATTTCACTTAGATTTAGGGAGTTCCATTAAATATGGATTACCGGTAACAGAAGTGTTAGCAGCGAGTATCCCGTGGACATTGTTATTGGTAGGCCCTGCTCTTTTATTAAGTGTCCTGATAGGAGTAGCCATCGGTGCCTTTGCAGCATGGAATCGTGGAAAGCATCGCGATGTGTTCCTCTTATCAGGGATGCTTACTGCCCAATCTATTCCGGGTTTTTGGATTGGAATGCTCTTAATTGCAGTTTTTTCTGTACAGCTTGGTTGGTTTCCTTCCTATGGAGCTGTATCTACAGTAGGAGTGGATGGAACATGGGCTTATGCTAGAGATCTTCTTAGTCATTTAGTTTTGCCTGTGATGACCATTACTGTTGTAACCATGGGCTCAAATTTTTTGTTAACACGTTCATCTATGCTCGATACGCTTGGTCAAGATTATATTTCGATGGCTGAGGTCAAAGGTGTGAAGAAGCGCAGGCTAATTTTTAATCATGCTTTACGTAATGCGTTACTGCCCGTTTACACACATTTCACGATGAGTTTAGGAACGTTGTTAGGCGGTGCTGTTGTTGTGGAAACGGTTTTTTCGTATCCGGGAATTGGACGTCTATTGTATGAAAGTGTAATTGCTCGTGATTTTCCAATGATGCAAGGTGTCTTTCTTGTCATTACATTAGGCGTTATTATCGCTAATATTATAGCGGATATAACCTATCCTCTCTTAGATCCACGTGCCCGTACAAGAAAAACAGTGGAGGATAAAGCAGATGCGTAATAGTTCAAAAAAGATTGGTTGGATTGGGGTAATTCTGTTAGCTTGTATGATTTCCTTAGCACTCTTTGGTCCATATCTCGTTCCTTTTGAAGCGGATGAAAAGTCAGGACTGCCATTTGAAGCGCCTAATGCCGAGCATTGGTTAGGAACAAATGATATGGGACAAGACATTGTAGCAGAGTTGGTAGAAGGTGCGCGTACTTCTCTTTTCATTGGAATTACAACGGCTATACTTGCCACTACCATTGGTGCGGTGATTGGAGTTCTATCTGGTTATATCGGTGGCTGGTTCGATACATTATCGATGCGGTTAGTGGATATTACGCTTACTTTGCCATTTCTTCCGCTCATGATTGTGATTGCCGTCTACTTGGGACCAGGAATTTTTACACAAATTTTTGTCATTACGCTTGTAATGTGGGCTGGTAAGGCGAGACAAATACGGGCGCAAACATTGTCACTGCGTAGTCGAGGCCCTGTATTAGCTGCCAAAACGATGGGAGCGGGAAATGTGTATATCTTTAGGAAGCATATTTTCCCTGGTGTATTTCCGATTGTTATTCCTCAATTTGTTGGGGCGATGAATGCCGCGATTATGATGGAATCGTCTTTAAGTTTTTTAGGGATGGGTGACCCTTTAACCAAAAGTTGGGGAAGTATCTTGTACTATGCGAATTCTAGAAGTGCTTTTTTAACAGAAGCATGGATGTGGTGGATTATTCCTCCAGGTATTTGTATTGTGCTAACAGTTCTTTCTTTTTCATTTATTGGCTATTACCTAGAAGAGAAAATCAATCCTCGTTTAAGTGCCTATCAGCCCGCAGCAGTACGAAAAAAAGAAAAACCATCAGGAGAAATAATCGACTCTGCCTTTTCTATTTTAGAGGTTCAAGATTTAGTGGTGAACTACTCGAAAGGTGAAGGAATGGTTAGGGCTGTGAATCATGTTGATTTGTCTGTGCGTCGAGGTGAAGTAGTTGGTCTTGTTGGCGAATCAGGTAGTGGAAAAACAACTGTCGTATCCGCGATTATGCAACAGCTTAAAGCGCCGGCTGTTGTAGAGAAAGGTTCTATTTTCTTTAATGGTCAAGATATGAGTCGTTTGTCTTCTGAGGAATTGCGCCAGCTGCGTGGGAATAAGATTGCACTTATTTCACAAGCTGCAATGAATGCGCTGAATCCAGTGATACCAATTGGAAAACAATTGGGGGAGGCTGTTCTCTCACATTATAAGGTGGATAAAAAATCGGTTCAAAGACAAGTAGATGAGATACTTGAACAAGTTGGTTTAGATGTGAAATGGGGCCGAGCTTTCCCACATGAATTAAGTGGCGGGATGCGTCAACGTGTCATCATTGCGATGGCTTTAATCAATGAGCCTGATTTGATTATTGCTGATGAACCAACAACAGGGTTGGATGTCAAAGTGCAAGTAGAAATTATTCAATTGCTTCGTGAATTACAGCAGCGCTTGAATGTATCGATGATTTTTATCTCGCATGATCTCCCAGTTGTTTTAACCTTAACCAATCGATTAGTGATTATGAAGCACGGAAATATTGTTGACCAGGGACCGTCAGTAGAATTAGCTGAAACATCGAATCATCCATATACTCGTCGTTTAATCGATTCGATACCAAGAATTCGACAAACAACTTCAGCGGTGGTGAAGCAATCATGAAGGAAGATAGTGTACAAAGGAAAGAACAAGCAACTGAATGGTTGCTTCAAGTTCGCGATTTAAAGAAAACTTATAGTCGGGGAAGTTCTAGTAGGAAAAACGAGCCGGTGTTGAAGGGAGTTTCCTTCTCCGTAGCCCCAGGAGAAATTATTGGTTTAATTGGCGCAAGCGGTGCAGGAAAAAGTACGATTGGACGGATTATCGCTGGACTCGAGAAAGCAGATAGCGGTCAAATTATGTTTCAAGGTCAAGATTTGCTTCAAATGAAAGCAAAAGAACGACGGCAGGCTGCACAATGGATTCAAATGGTTTTTCAAGATCCTTATGAATCTCTATCATCGCGTATGACGATTGAACAATTAGTGATGGAGCCATTAATGATTCAAAAAATTGCACAGGGCGATGCCGCATTGCGTAAAAAAATGGTGCGAGAAGCGCTTGCGGAAGTTTCTTTAGTACTAGAAAGCTATATGTCACGCTACCCTCATGAATTATCAGGTGGAGAGCGACAACGTGTAGGGCTGGCCCGTGCTTTCGTTTGTCAACCTAGTCTTATTATTGCAGATGAGCCGACTTCGATGTTAGATACATCCTTACGATTTGATTTATTACGATTGATGAAAGAGATGGGGAAGTGCCATCAAATTTCTTATTTATTTGTAACACATGATATTGCGCTAACACGAGGGTTTTGTGATCGTTTGATTGTACTCGACCAAGGTGAAATTGTGGAAGAAGGTAAGACAGAGGATGTGATTGATTACCCGCAGCATCCATTTACACAAAGCTTAATTGAAGCGGTGTTACAACTTGAACAGTACTAAGGAGGAAGAACATGATGAAAGACTTTATTATGTTAAATTCAGGTGCGTGTTTTGCACAAGCACGTGTTAAGGATCAAGATTATCAGGAAGATTTTATGTTTGTCGATATTTACGAGTTTCCAAAGGTAGATTTAAAGCCTTATAAATGTTTAGTCATCAACAGCTTTATTGATCAAGAATTTTTATATGAGCAGCGCCACTTAATTCGTGAATTTTTGGATGATCGAAAAGTATTGATCTTTACCGGAAATTTATTTAAGAATTGGTTGCCTGGAGGCTCGAATTTTGTGCCAAAGCAAATTAATAGTTTCCAAGATTATGTTGTATCCGTTCGTCAACCGCATCCGATTTTTGAAGGGGTACTAGAAGATGATATGACGTATAACAAAGGAGTTTCTGGCTTCTTTGCAAGAGGACATCATCCGGTTCCAGAAGGAGCAGAAGTGTTATTAACGTTGCCAGGCGGAGAGCCCATTAATTATATCGACCGTAACAGCACAAACGGGACGATTTTTGCTCATGTTGGAAATGATTTATTTGGCAAGATGAACGGGAGCCCGAAAACAACGGACCGAATTGGGCCGCAGCTTATGCAATGGGCACGAGATGAATATACAAGACTTCAAGAAGGATGTGTGCAACTATGAGAAAAATTGCTGTTTTATATGGTGGAAGCTCGCAACATCATCGTACATATAATGAGCCAAAATATAATCAATATATTGAAAAATTAATTTATCTGCCTGACTTTGAGGAAACATCGATTGATGAGTTTGACGTTCTCCTTCTTCCTTCTCAATTGCATATGGGGCTAGTGATGAAGTCTAAAGATAAAATTCATGCTTTTGCTGAAAAAGGTGGCATTGTTGTGTCATTTGGACCGCAGCCAATCGAATGGATTCCAGAGCAAAAGTGGGAAAATCGTGAAACAAATTTCTGGTGGTGGCTTGAAAAGGGAGCAAAGAGCGGGCTTGTTTTACAGCAGCCTGAGCACGACTTGTTTAAACGCTTTATTACTCTTGCTGATGCGACATGGCATCAACATGGTGTATATTGGCCGCCAGAAGGCGCTGATATCTTAGTTTCAACCGAAGATGGCGGAGCCGTTTTATATGTCGATAAAGTGAGTACAGCAGGAACGTGGGTTGTGATGACACTTGATCCAGACTTCCATTATGGTTCTTACTTTATGCCAGCAACGGAACGTTTCTTAGATGGATTCCTGCCGTGGCTTGCGGAAGGCATTGTGTAAATGATCCGCATTGAAAACTTGACGAAATGTTACGGTGAACAGACGGTATTATGTGATCTGAACCTACATATAGCGCCTGGCGAGTTTGCTTTTCTCCAAGGGCGTTCTGGTTCGGGGAAAAGTACGCTCTTAAAGCTGTTATACAGGGAGGAAGAGCAGTATAGCGGCACAATCAAAGTCGATTCAATATTGATTTCAGAGATGTCGAAGCATGAGCTTAGACGTAAGATGGGTATTATCTTTCAATCTTTTGAATTATTAGAGAGAAAAACGGTTCTTGAAAATGTGGCGCTTGCCGGAGAAATCTTTGGGAAGGGATGGGACGACATTGAGTCTGATGTATACCGCTTACTCCAAAGAGTTGGTTTGAATGGGAAGGAAAAAGCTTAAAGGAATCATGGTTAAGTCATCACCAGGAGGATGAGTTTGTAATCCAGCAATTCGTCTTTACTGAAGAGAATCAAGAACCGGTAAAAAAAGAAGAAGTAAACGATGAAAAAGGGAATGTAAGTCATGACTCAGATGAGCAAGAGAATAATTACAACCTGTATCTATTAGTAGGTGCAGTGATTCTTATTGTTGGCCTTGTCTCATTTATTTTAATAAGAAAAAGAAAACAGCATCAAAATTTGAAGTGAACCCAAAAGGTCAGACACGAATGTTAGGCAACCACTTGGGCATGATTTTTGTATTGCACTGGACTCATGCCCTTTAGTTTTACCCTAATCCGTTTGTGATTATAGTAGTAAATGTCATTCTTTAATTCTAGTTTAAAGCCCAAACAGACACGCTTTTTGCTTGAACAGGGAAGGTAGCGGATCCATCTTTTTTAATCGTAATTTTTGCAGGGTGAGCGTCTGTGAGGTCGACCCACACTTCTCCAGCACGCTGTTTACCGACAAACATGCGCTTTTCGGTAGCTTTGTCATTAGAAAGGATAACAGCACATCCAGACTTTTGAATTGAAGGCTTTCCAAATCGAACCCAGCCAATAGCATGGGGATTATCAAAATAGTCTTTTTGTTTTCCATATGCTTTTTCATAACGTGCATATAATAAAGAGTCCAGCATTTCTTGTTTGTCTTGGACTGGTACAGGGCCGCGAATGCCATAATAGTCACCGAAAAATACGCAAGGGCGGCCAGAGCGTCTTAGCAAAATAAGGGCATAGGCTAGTGGTTTAAACCAATCTAGTACCCAAGATTCAAGTGATTCATAAGGTTGGGAGTCGTGATTATCAACAAATGTAACAGCATGTGAAGGGTGTGATTGAACGAGGGTCTGATGAAAAATAGTTCGTAAGTCGAAGTCGGCGCCAGCTTTGGCGGCATCATAAAATTTATAATGAAGAGCGACATCAAATAAGTTCAATTGATAGTTTGTTTGCTTTAAATAGTGTTGAAGTGCATGAGCATCTGCTTGCCAAAACTCTCCTACGATATAAAAGCGTTTACGTGTATAAGAATGGACTGCTTGTAACCATTCATTCATAAAGTCACTATTAATATGTTTAACAGCATCTAAGCGAAAGCCATCGCATTTCAATGTATCGATGACCCACTTTGCCCATGAAATCATTTCATGACGTACTTCAAGAATATCATAATCAATATTTGCAAACATGAGATAATCATAGTTGCCTAATTCATCGACAACATTCTTACTCCATCCTTTATGTTCACCTAACAAGCGGTAAATTCCAATCTTTTTAGTTCTCTCATCGTAATCCGTTCCGTTGAAATGATTGGAATTCCACGTAAATGAAGAATACTGTTGATTTCTACCTGGGAATGTAAACTTCGTCCATCCTTCTATTTCAAATGGCTTCGATAGTTCAATCATTCGGTTTTCTGGATCCACTTCGACAACATCGAATAGTTCTGTTTCATCTGCCCCTGCTCTATGGTTCATGACGATATCAATATACACACGGATTTCCTCATGGCGGCAAACTTCAATTGCTTCAAGGAGCTCTTGCTTTGTCCCGTATTTAGTACGAACAGTGCCTTTTTGATTAAATTCCCCAAGGTCATAGCCGTCATAGATCCCGTACCCATTATCGTTTGCTGATTGCCCTTTTGAAACAGGCGGCAGCCAAACAGCGTTAATGCCAACTGCTTTTAACTGAGGTGCAGCGTGCTTTAATCTTTGCCAATGGTAGCCATCTGCTGGTACATGCCATTCAAAAAATTGCATCATGGTATGGTTTCTTTTCATTCATTTCCCTCCTTTTTATCTATTTTTGTATATTTTTGTAATTATCATACTAAATATTGTCTGACTAGTAAAAAGCGATTGTTCCCTTTTTCACACTCTTATATGAAAAATACACCATTATCTTCATATAAATAGTAGTTATGTTTTTTATCTCCTTGATAATGATCTAAGTTCACAAATAATGTATAAAAAGAGTTATTGATATCTAAAATAAATCATGCTATCTTTAAATAATGTGGAAACGGTTACACATTTTCAAGATTGAGGTGAGAGATTTGGCAACAATTCGGGATGTAGCAAAGGAAGCTGGCGTATCTGTTGCAACGGTTTCACGCGTGATAAATGGCAGTGGCTATGCTCATGAAGATACAAGAAAGGCTGTAATTGCAGCTGTTGAAAAACTGCAGTACAAACCGAATGAAGTAGCGAGGTCTTTATATAAACGAAAATCAAAACTAATCGGCTTGATTCTCCCTGATATTACAAATCCATTTTTTCCCGAAATGGCAAGGGGGATTGAAGATTGTTTACAAAAGGAAGGATATCGTCTCATTTTCGGCAATAGTGATGAAAATAGAAAAAAGGAAAGAGAGTATCTAGATACCTTTTTGCAAAACAATGTCGTTGGCTTGATTATATCGACTAATGAACAAGATCATACGATATTTGATAATTTAACAATTCCAGCTGTATTGCTTGACCGTACAGCAGGACATTTGCCGGCTGTGTATGCCGATCAACAACAAGGTGGTAGACTTGCTGCAGAGATATTACTAGCACGAGGTGCAAAAGAAATCACGATTATTAGAGGGCCTGTTGAAATTAAAACGGTCTATGAGCGATATTTATCAGCATTAAGTGTGCTGGAAGATACTGATGTGAAAGTTCATATCTTAGATTCCACACTTTCTTATCAAGGAGCAAGAAAGTGTGCTAAAGAAGTATTGGTGAAATATCCGGAGACAGATGGCATTATCGCTTGTAATGACATTGTGGCAGCAACCATTTTGCAGGAAGCTTTAGCAATGGGAAAACGCGTGCCGGAGGACATTCAAGTGATTGGCTATGATGATGTTTCATTTACAGCTTTATTACATCCTGCGTTGTCCACTATTCAACAGCCAGCCTATGAAATGGGAGCCAAGGCTGCGGAAATTTTAATTAAAAAAATTAATCAGGAAAAACTAGAAGAGATACACACCGTATTTCCTGTGTCATTTATAGAAAGAGAAACAACAAGAGAGGTGGAGTAGTCAACAATGGTGAAAATAGCAGTTGTCGGAAGTGTGGCTATAGATTTAGTTGTGACAGCAAATAAACGTCCTATCGCAGGAGAAACTGTTCTAGGTAATTCATTTAGAACAGTCCCTGGTGGAAAAGGAGCTAATCAAGCTGTTGCAGCGGCGCGTTTAGGAGCAGAGGTTAGTATGATTGCTTGTGTCGGAGATGATGTTTACGGACAATCGATTAAAAATAATTTACGAGACAACGGTATTGATATAACATATGTGGAACCGGTTACAGGCGTTGTATCGGGTACAGCTCACATTACGCTTGCAGAAGGGGACAACAGTATTATTGTCGTAAAAGGGGCAAATGATTTCGTTACTCCACAATTTGTTCAACAAGCTCAGCCAGCTATTGAACGCGCAGATATTATTTTAGTACAACAAGAGATTCCTGAGGAAACCGTTGTGTATCTAGCAGAACTTTGTACAAAGCTAGGTAAAAAATTATTGCTAAATCCAGCTCCTGCGCGTAAAATCAGTGAGGTTGTTATTGAACAAGCCGCTTATATTACACCAAATGAGCATGAATTTGTACTTTTATTTGAAGGGGAAAATCGTACTGACGTACTTAAAAAATATCCTAATAAAATTTTCATTACAGAAGGAAAGAATGGCGTTCGCTATTTTGACGGAAATGAAGAGAGGGTTATTTCTAGCTTTATCGTAGAAGCGATAGATACAACGGGAGCTGGAGATACGTTTAATGGCGCGTTTGCGGTAGCTGTTGCAGAAGGAAAGAGTTATGAAGAAAGCGTAAGATTTGCGAATCGAGCAGCTTCACTTTCCGTAACAAAGTTCGGTGCTCAAGGCGGTATGCCGACAAGAGCTGAAGTGGAAGGGAGCTTGAATGGATGAAACGTCACGGCATATTAAACAGTGCTATTGCAAAGGTTCTAGTTGATTTAGGGCATACTGATTATATCGTGATTGGCGATGCTGGATTACCTGTTCCTTCTGATGTACCGAAAATTGATTTAGCGTTAAAAGCAGGTACGCCCACTTTTCAAGAAGTAGTTCGCCTTGTACACGAAGATATGGTCGTAGAGCAAACGATTGCAGCCGAAGAGGTGAAGGAACAGAATCCTGTGCAGCATCAGTTTATCGAACAACAATTTCAAGGCAATGTGGTCTATGTGACACATGAAGAATTTAAAGAGCTGACGAAAAAGGCGAAGGTTGTTATTCGTACAGGAGAAGTAACACCTTATTCCAATTGTATCTTACAGTCTGGTGTATTTTTTTAATGAAATGAGGTGCAGAAGATGAAAATCGAGATGCGCGATATTTATAAAGCGTTTGGTCAAAATAAGGTGCTAGAAGGTGTGGACTTTAATCTGGAACCAGGTGAGGTCCATGCGCTTATGGGTGAAAATGGTGCTGGAAAATCAACCTTGATGAATATCTTAACCGGCCTTCATAAGCAAGATAAAGGAACGATTAAGATTAATGGAGTAGAGACGGTATTTAAGAACTCGCTTGAAGCTGAGCGTTCAGGATTAGCTTTCATTCGTCAAGAATTAAATATTTGGCCAGAAATGACTGTTTTAGAAAACTTATTTATTGGTCGTGAGCTTACAAATGCATTTGGTGTTTTAAAAACAAAAGAAATGCAAAAAATCGCGAGTGACATTTTTAAGACGTTAAATATTTCGCTTCCATTTGATAAAGAGGCAGGTCTTTGTTCTGTTGGGGAACAACAAATGATTGAGATTGCAAAAGCGTTGATGACGGATGCAGAAGTCATTATTATGGATGAGCCAACGGCCGCTTTGACGGATCGAGAGATTGAGAAGCTGTTTGAAATCATGAAAGAGCTTACAGCTAAAGGTGTCTCGCTTGTTTATATTTCACACAGAATGGAAGAAATCTTTGCAATCTGTGATCGGATTACCGTAATGCGCGATGGTCAAACCGTAGATACGACTCCTATTCCAGAGACAAGCTTTGAAGAAGTGGTAAAGAAAATGGTTGGCCGTGAGTTAGAAGATCGTTTCCCGCATCGTGAAGCAAAGCTAGGTGAAACGGTTTTAGAGATTAAAGGATTAAGCCGAAAAGGCGTATTTAACCATGTCGATATGTCTGTACGTCAAGGAGAAATTCTTGGTGTTGCAGGATTGATGGGAGCAGGTCGAACAGAAATTATGCGTGCTCTCTTTGGAGTGGATCAGGCCGATAGCGGTGAGGTTTTCATTGAAGGAAAGAAAGTAAGTATTCGTAAACCAATAGATGCGGTAAAACATGGACTGGCCTTTATTACGGAAAATCGTAAAGATGAAGGCCTTATTCTAGACTTTTCAGTTCGAGAAAATATAGGGTTACCGAATTTAGGAAGCTTTGCTCCAAATGGTATTGTGAAAGCAAACGAAGAAAAGCAGTTTGTGGAGATGATGGTGAAACGTCTTTCCGTAAAAACAGCTTCGCCAGAAACCATTATCGGTAATTTATCTGGAGGAAATCAGCAAAAAGTAGTTATTGCCAAATGGATTGGTACGTCTCCTAAAGTATTAATTATGGATGAGCCAACAAGAGGGATTGATGTAGGTGCGAAACGGGAAATTTATGAACTGATGAATGAACTTACAGAGCGTGGCTTAGCGATTATTATGGTTTCTTCCGAGCTTCCAGAGGTTCTTGGAATGAGTGATCGAATCTTGGTTATTCATGAAGGGAAAATTGCTGGTGAATTAGCTAGACAAGAAGCAACACAAGAAAAAATTATGGCATTAGCGACAGGAGGGAACTAGGTTGAGTACACAAGGAAAACTAAATGATGGTAATACATCGATTTGGCAAAAGTTTGGACCGCTATTCGCATTGCTGCTTTTATTTGTTGTCATCGCAGCGTTAAATCCATCCTTTTTGGAACCTTTAAATATTATGAACTTATTGCGTCAAACATCGATTAATGCACTCATTGCATTTGGGATGACCTTTATTATTTTAACAGGTGGGATTGATTTATCTGTAGGTTCTATTTTAGCCTTATCTAGTGCATTAATGGCGGGTATGATGGTGTCTGGGATGGACCCAATTTTAGCTATATTAGTTGGGGTCTTACTGGGTACACTAATGGGTGTATTAAATGGATTGCTTATTACAAAAGGAAAGATGGCACCATTTATTGCAACCCTTGCAACGATGACTATTTACCGTGGTTTGACACTCGTTTATACAGAAGGTAAGCCCGTTACAGGATTAGGGGATTCAGAGTTATTCCATATGCTTGGTCGAGGGTACTTCTTTGGAATACCTGTTCCGGTAGTCATTATGATTATTGCCTTTTTCGTATTATGGTTCCTGCTTCATAAAATGTCTTTCGGAAGAAAAACATATGCAATTGGTGGGAATGAGAAAGCGGCACGAATTTCTGGTATTAAAGTAGACCGTGTCAAAATTATGATTTACGGGATTGCTGGAACAATGGCCGCGTTGGCAGGAGCAATCTTAACATCTCGTTTAAATTCTGCACAACCTACAGCTGGTCAAGCATATGAAATGGATGCGATTGCTGCGGTTGTATTAGGCGGTACAAGCTTAAATGGCGGGAAAGGTCGCTTATTCGGTACATTAATTGGTGTGCTAATTATCGGTACACTGAATAATGGTCTAAACCTGTTAGGTGTCTCATCTTTCTATCAACAAGTGGTGAAAGGTGTAGTTATCATAGTTGCGGTCTTATTAGATCGTAAAAAATCTTAAAAGAGGTGCATACAATGAAGAAGTTATTCTCAATTTTGATGGTTCTTTCACTCATGGTTTTAGCAGCTTGCTCATCTGAGTCTAATCTAGAGAACAACAAGGCTGAGCCAAAAGAATCAATGGAAGATGTAACTGTGGGTGTAAGTATTTCAACATTAAATAACCCATTCTTTGTCTCATTAAAAGAGGGGATTGAAGCAAAAGCAAAAGAAAAAGGAATGAAAGTTTCTGTTGTTGATGCTCAAGATGATACAGCAAAACAAGTTAGTGGAATTGAAGATTTAATTCTGAAAAAAGTAGACCTTTTAATTATCAATCCTACAGATTCAGCTGCGATTTCTTCAGCTGTTCAATCAGCTAATGATGCAGGAATCCCGGTTATTACAGTTGACCGTTCTGCAGATGAAGGAGAAGTTGTAACATTTATCGCTTCTGACAACGTAGCTGGTGGAGAACAAGCGGCTAAATATATGGTAGAACAACTTGGTGAAAACGCAAAAGTAGTTGAATTAGAAGGTGTATCAGGTGCTTCTGCTACTCGTGAACGCGGTGAAGGTTTCCATAATATTGCGGATAAGCAACTGGATGTTTTATCAAGCCAAACAGCTGAATTTGACCGTACAAAAGGTCTTAATGTAATGGAAAATATGCTTCAAGGAAATAAAGATATTCAAGGTGTATTTGCTCATAATGATGAAATGGCTTTAGGTGCAATCGAAGCAATTAAAGCAACAGGTAAAGATATTCTTGTTGTTGGTTTCGATGGCAATGAAGATGCACTAAAAGCTGTTGAAGCAGGAGACTTATCAGCAACCGTTGCGCAACAACCTGCTTTAATCGGTGAAGAAGCAATCACAGCTGCTGAAAAAATCCTTAAAGGCGAAAAAGTAGAAGAAACAATTTCTGTACCATTGAAATTGGTAACAAAAGAATAAAACAGTAAAAAGCAGGCTTTCTTAAAGTTCGTTCTTTAAGGAAGCCTGCTTTTTTGGGGGCTTTATTATATGAAGCTGTTGATTGAACAAAGCCTTTTTGAAAGAGTTTTATTAAGAAATATAGCTAATAAAATAGATAGGTGGATTTATTTATATGTAACTGACTGTAGCTGTTTATACCAGGTTTTGGTTTCTCGTGCATTCTCGCCATTAATGAAGATGTTCTTTCCATTGACTTCTATGTGTAGAACTTGAGTGGATCCATCTTTATGAATAAACAGTATACTGCGGTTATAGCCCTCTACTTTAAAAGAGCCCTTTGCAACTCGTTCGGTGCCAAAGCCATTTAACTTTGATGTAACTGTAGGCATTTCATTTAGTAAATTCACTTCTGTGATGTCTGAGTAAGACCACTCATCCCCAGACATACCGGTAATCTCAAATGATGTCTTTTTTAAAATGAATTCACTCTTTTTTTCTCCAATAAGAAAAAGGGTGATAACGAACCCTACTATAATGACAAAGAGGATAGAATAAATAATATAGCTTCGCTTACGCTTTGCTGGCAGCTCATATTTCGATAGATAAATGCTGCCGCTTAATGTGAAAATAAGGAGAAAGCCAAATTGAACTTCGAATGCATAAGGGAAAGATGTAAAGGATAAAGGCAGTAAAATGAGCAAGCCCATTCCAGTTAGCAGAAGCCAAGAGCCTGTTTTTTGAGGATAGCCATTTTGAATCAGCTGTTGTTGTTCTGTATCTGAGCGATTGCTAAAGCCGGATATTAACCAATATGCTTTTTTGTGTCGAATACTCCAGCCAAGCAGCAACAATAAGAAAGCTACCCCTAAGTGTACAATCATAAGCCCTGACATGATAGAGCACCTCCTTTTATGTTTATTTTACCTATATTACCATTCGTTTCATAAAATGTTGCATATAAAAGATTCCGGTCAGCTTATAAAAGGCTTTTAGCTTGTTTCATGTGAAACAACGTTTTATAAATAGATCAAGATCAATAAAAAAACTGCCGAGAAAATCTCGACAGTCTTAACTAAGTTATATGAAATTAAACAAGCCCTTGGAACATCATAGCGTCTGCTACTTTAAGGAATCCAGCGATGTTAGCACCTACTACTAGGTTACCAGGTTGGCCGTATTCTTCAGCTGCTTCAACGCTGTTTTTATAGATATTTTCCATGATTGCGTGTAGTTTTGCATCAACTTCTTCAAAGCTCCAAGCAATTCTTGCACTGTTTTGAGCCATTTCAAGAGCAGAAACTGCAACACCGCCAGCGTTAGCTGCTTTTGCTGGTCCGAAAAGGATTCCGTTATTTAAGAAGACATCGATTGCTTCAAGTGTTGAAGGCATATTTGCACCTTCACCAACAGCTTTTACTTTATTTTTAACAAGTAATTTTGCCGATTCTTCATCAATCTCGTTTTGAGTTGCACATGGAAGAGCGATATCACAAGGGATAGACCAAATACCTGTGCTTCCTTCATAATATTCTGCTTCAGGATGAGCATCTACATATTCGCTTAAACGTTTTCTTTCTACTTCTTTTAAGCGTTTTACTGTATCAAGGTTGATTCCGTTTTTATCGTAAACGTAACCGTTTGAATCACTACATGCAACTACTTTTGCACCTAGTTGAGTTGCTTTTTCGATTGCGTAGATTGACACGTTACCTGATCCAGATACAACAACTGTGCTGCCGTGGAATTGTAAGCCTTTATCTTTTAACATTTCTTGCATAAAGTAAACTGTACCATATCCAGTTGCTTCTGTACGAGCTAAGCTTCCACCGAAACCAAGACCTTTACCTGTTAAAACACCAGCTTCATAAGCACCGCGCATTTTTTTGTATTGTCCGAACATATAGCCGATTTCGCGACCGCCAACACCGATATCACCTGCAGGTACGTCTGTATCTTGACCAATGTGACGACCTAGTTCAGACATGAAGCTTTGACAAAAACGCATGATTTCTGCATCTGATTTACCTTTAGGATCGAAGTCAGATCCACCTTTACCGCCGCCGATTGGCTGTCCAGTTAATGAGTTTTTGAAAATTTGCTCAAATCCTAAGAATTTGATAATACTTGCATTAACGGATGGGTGGAAACGTAATCCACCTTTGTAAGGTCCGATTGCGCTGTTGAATTGTACACGGAAACCACGGTTTACATGTACTTTACCTTGATCATCTGTCCATGGAACACGGAAAGTAATCATGCGTTCTGGCTCAACGATACGCTCTAGAATACCAGCTTCCATATATTTAGGTTGTTTAGCGAAAACAGGAATTAATGAAAGGAAAATTTCTTTAACAGCTTGGTGAAATTCACTTTCATTTGGATTTCTGTCTTTTACTTGTTGGTATACAGTGCTTACATAATCTTTAGCAATTTGAAGTTCTTGTTGGTTTGTCTCTTGGATAGTTGCCATTTTGTCCGTCTCCCCTTAATTTAATAATTTGGTTATTATATAATGTAAACAAAAGTTATTAATTTAATGTTTTCGATATATGTATCGTATCGTGTAGAATTAATAATAACAATCTGAATATTAGATAAATAAAATGCCGTTTTAAGATGAAAGAGGTTACATATATGGAACTAAGACAGATTGAATACTTCATAGAAGTAGCAAAACGAGAACATATGACGGAAGCAGCAGCAGCTTTACATGTTGCCCAATCTGCTGTGAGTCGACAAATATTTAATTTAGAAGCTGAATTAGGTGTGCATTTATTTTTCCGTGAAGGTCGTACAATTAAACTTACACCAATTGGTAAAACATTCTTAAATCATATGCAACAAGTCGTTGGCGTTATTAATGAGGCAAAAAGGGAATTAGCGGAAAGTCTTGATCCAGAAAAAGGGACTGTTCGAATTGGTTTCCCCAGTAGTTTAGCTGCGAATGTACTGCCTAATGTAATTTCTGCCTTTCGAAAGCAATATCCAAATGTTCGTTTTAAATTAAAGCAAGGTGCGTATGTTCACTTAATTGATTCGGTCATTAAAGGTGATATAAGTATGGCGTTACTTGGGCCAACACCACCGAGTGATAAAAAAATTGAAAGTGAAATATTTTTCACAGAAGAACTGGTGGCGCTTGTTTCAGAAAATCATCCTTTAGCTCAGAAATCATCTTTAAAATTAAGTGAACTTCAAAATGATTCTTTTGTATTGTACCCAATGGGATTTATTTTAAGAGACGTGGTGATTGATGCTTGTCGTCAGCACGGGTTTGAACCAAACGTTGCCTTTGAAGGAGAAGATACTGATGCAATTAAAGGTTTAGTAGCAGCAGGACTTGGTGTAACGTTAATTCCAGAAATTACACTAGTGGATAGTTTGCCGCGCTCAACGGTAAAATTACGAATTAAAGATCCTCAAGTAAGGCGCTCTGTAGGTGTGATTATTCCAACTGATCGAAGTTTGATGCCTACGGAACAACTTTTTTATGATTTTATGAGGGACTTCTTTAATCAATTACAAGGGTTTCAATAATATTAGGGGAGAATTCATCTTAGATGGATTCTTTTTTTAATTGGTTGTCTTAGACAATATTGTTGATAAAACGATTGGGGTCTCCCGCGTTTTATGACACCAGAGCGAGCAGGAGCCAAAAATCAACAGTTTTCTATAACAAAGCCTTTTAATTAAAAGTGACTTTTCTTTTTTAGGGATGGATTAGAGAATTGTTCTATAAAGATAATATTGAAAAAAGTTAGTGCTTTTCCTGTATTATATTGGAGTAATTTTTGAGGAGAATTAATAATTATATCGAAATATATAGACGAGTAATTGTCAAGTGCAGGATTTTTTGTAAAATGTTTATAAATTAACGGTTTAATAGTTGTTATGTAAGCGTTTTTATTTTATCAGAATAGAATTTGTTATTTACATTTTCAGAATATTAATGCTATTATAACAACAGACATTATAGAAGGGGAACATTTCGATGAGTAATCATACACATACAGCTACTAATATTATTATTCTCTTATTATGTTAAAAGGACTGAAACAACCATAACATGGAATTGTTTGAGTCCCGCCTGTTATTATTTTACGAAGGCGCTCAAGCAGTAATAAGTGAAAGAGAGCGCTCATCCAAAAGGACGGGTTTTTATTTGATTATATAGGTTTGAAAATTCAGAAAATTCTGGGAGTTGGAATAAGATGAAAGAACGAGGATATGTTAGTGATCGAATGTATAAAGCTTCGACAGGAATTGCGAATGCTGTATTGGTCACGTTAGGAATTGGTTTATTATTCGAATCATTTGGTAAGTATTTAGGATGGGATGTCTTTTTGGCAATCGGTGGCGCAGCGAAAGTTCTATTAGGGCCAGCTATCGGTGCTGGAGTTGCCTATCAGTTAGGCGGTAACTCATTAGTAATCTTTAGTGCAATGGCTTCTAGTGCGGTCGGTGGCGCGGCGATTCAGCGAACAGCTGAGGGTGCTTTTACGATTGTCACAGGACAACCAATTAGTGCGGTCATCGCAGCATTAATTGCAACGTATATTGGGAAACGTTTAGAGGGTAAAACAATCCTTGATATTATGGCAATTCCATTTGCAGCTGTGTTAGTTGGCGGAGTATCCGGTTATTATTTAGCGTTAGTTGTAACACCGCTTTTAAACTGGTTAAGTAGTCAAATTACAATGGGGGTTGAAGGTTCACCGTTAATCGGTTCAATGGTTATTTCTCTTGTATGGAGTATTCTTTTAATGACCCCCGCATCCTCTGCTGCGCTAGCGATTGCTTTGCAGATGGATCCAGTATCAAGTGCAGCAGCGTTAATTGGATGTACAGTACAATTTGTAGGCTTTACAGCTATGTCTTTAAGAGATAATGATTTAGGCGGTTTCTTAGCTCAATCAGTCGTTACACCGAAAGTTCAGTTTCCGAATTTAATTCAAAATCCACTTTATGTGATTCCGACGTTTATTGCTGCAATCGTTTGTGCACCAATTGCCACGATGTTATTTGATTTTCAAGTATCGTATGAATTAGCTGGCATGGGATTAAGCTCATTGATTGCACCGATTGCGATTGTCACAACACAAGGATTAACAACATTTTTAATTTACGTAGCAGTTGGTATGGTATTGCCTATTATCATTACACTTTCTATTCATCGTTTATTAAAAATGATGGGGAAAGTAAAAGCGGGAGAATTACATTTAGAAGTACGATAGAATAGAAAAGAATAAAAGCAGCTTGATGGAAAACATCAAGCTGCTTTTATTCTATTATGAAGGTTTTTGTTCATTTTAGGGTAGAATGGGAAGGGACATAAACCGAGAAATTAGAGAAGAGATGGAATCAATGAATGTAGAGATGCAGATTCAAGTAAAAGCAAAATTTGTTCCTAAGTATGAAAAAGGGTATCCGTTGATTATGAAGGAGTCTATCTTAAATAGTCAGGATCTTCAAGATGAAGGGACCATTATTAGGTTGGTGGATGAGCGTAATCATTTTATTGCCAGAGGATACTTTGGGAAGCAAAATAAAGGATATGGCTGGCTGCTAACGCGAAGCGAACATGAAAGTATCAATACCGAATTTTTTGTGAAAAAAATTCGTAAAGCCTTTCAGAACCGTCAAGCTTTCTTTGAAAATCCTGAAACGACTGCCTTTCGTTTCTTTAATGGAGAGGGAGATGGCATCGGCGGCATAATTATTGATTATTATGACGGTCACTATGTAATTAACTGGTATAGCAAAGGGATTTATACATTTAAAGAGTATGTGATTAATGCGTTACAACAAGTTGTTAAAGTGAAGTCAATTTATGAGAAAAAGCGCTTTGATACGAAAGGGCAGTACGTGGAAGATGATGATTTTGTTCTAGGTGAGCAGCCGGAATTTCCATTACTTGTGAAAGAAAATGGTGTTCAATTTGCTGTCTATTTGAATGACGGAGCGATGGTGGGGGTTTTCCTTGATCAACGGGATGTACGTCGTACGATTCGTGATCAATATGCAAAGGGAAAGCATGTGCTCAATATGTTCTCTTATACAGGGGCCTTTTCTGTATTTGCTGCACTAGGCGGAGCGACAAGAACGACAAGTGTGGATTTGGCCAATCGTAGTTTACCAAAAACGGAGGAGCAATTTCGTGTAAACGGTATTGACCCTGAAAAACACAATATTGTTGTAATGGATGTATTTCATTATTTTAAATATGCAATAAAAAAGAATTTAAGATTCGATATGGTCATTCTTGATCCACCAAGCTTTGCAAAATCAAAGAAATTTACGTTTAGTGCAGCGAAGGATTATCAAAATTTATTAAAAGAAACGATTCAAATTACTGAAGATCATGGAATAATTGTAGCTTCGACCAATTGCAGTACATTTGATATGAAGAAATTTAAGCAATTCATTGATGGAGCTTTTCGTGAGAGTAATGAAAGGTATAGAATACTTGAACAGTTTTCCTTACCAGAGGATTTTAAAACAATTTCCGAATTTAAAGAAGGCGACTATTTGAAGGTAGTGTTTATTCAAAAAGGGTGAAAAAAGACATACATGCCGATATAGGGGGCATGTATGTCTTTTTATATATGTTGAGAGTTAAATTGGGGATATTCTTATAGAAGGTAAATGGTATGAGCCAGTTTATTTTTCGTTGTGAACTTCGATTAATTTATTGAAGAAGTAACAATAATATAGATGCAATGAAAAAGTGCTTCGACCAATTGTATAAGCTTTATATCTTTCTTTAATAAAGGTAAGTTTATTTTTTGAAAAAAGATGTTGACTTTATTATGCGAGGAGAGTATTATAAAGAAGTCGCCAAGAGAGAAGGCGATTTAATAAACCAGAAAAACTTCGTAGAAGTTGACAACTATTCATTCTTATGTTAAGATGAAAAAGTTGAAAGATTGCTCTTTGAAAACTGAACAAAACAAAGCGCCAACGTTAATTTTTGAAGTGAGCACACACTATAAAAAAGTGCAACATGAGCAAGTCAAATTCTATCGGAGAGTTTGATCCTGGCTCAGGACGAACGCTGGCGGCGTGCCTAATACATGCAAGTCGAGCGAA